>CAKZNX010000384.1 GCA_937132045.1 uncultured bacterium | reverse complement strand
GCAAGACTCGTGCTGCACATTGACGCAGGCAAGCAGCGCTACCGCGTCATCTCTCACCTGAATGTGGACGTGAGCGACAGCACACAGCAAGATATTGTGCGCATCGTTGGACGGGATAGCGTTTGGCTTCAGTAGCCGGAGCGAAGCACTTTATGTGCAAGGAAGGGGGTTAAAATGCATCAAATCCGACTACATGGGTACCAACCAGCGAATGCGTCAGCCCTCCGCAGTTACGTCATCCCTGCGCAGTCGCTCTTGCTGGACGAAGAGATGGCGACGAGTTTCCTGTCTCTGCACAATGCCCTTCGCCGCGTCTCCGAGGAGTTGAAGGATAGCGGCACTCGGGTGTTGCTGGTGGTATCGGCAGGCTGGGTGACCCCGGATGCCTTCAGCGTGGGCGCCTGTGCCCAATATATAGGAGTTTTAGAGGAAAACTTTATCGGAATGCTCACGTACCAGTATCATGGTGCTCCTCAGCTGGCGCAGATGCTGGTGGAACACGGCGCCGATGCTTCTCTGCCTGTGCGGCTGGTGACCCAGTCATGCGAACTGGATATGAGTTCCGTGGTCGCGTTGCACGCCCTGCAGTTGGGCAGGGACATTCAGGTGGTGCCGATGAGTATCTGTCCCATCTCCCTCCGCGACAGCTACCGCTGGGGGCGCGTCCTCGCCGAAACCGCAGCCATGTGGAAGCGCAGCATCGCTCTGCTGGCAGTCGGCGGGCTATCCGGGCGCCTGGACCATCGCAACATCACCGCCGTTTCACCCGAAGGCAAACAGCACGACGAACAGGTTCTGCGCGTGCTGGAGACTCGCGCATGGGCTGACCTGCTGAACATGGACCCGTTCCTTGCGGCACGCGCCCAGCCCGTCGGCGGTCTGCACCATCTGGCGGTGTTGTCCGGGTTTGCCCAGCAGGCGCGTGAGGTGCAGGTGCTTAGCTATCAGGGCGTGATCGGTACCGGCAACGCTGTGGTCAGATGTGTGTAACGCAGTTAATGAGCTCCCCCCTCCAGCCCTCTCGCCCATGCGAGGGGGCTTTCTTTCACGCTCCCAGCAACAGCCTCAGCCTGATAACGGCGTCATCCAGGTGGTTCAACACCTGCTCGATCTGGTCACACGTCGGGGGAAGGCTCTCCTCGCACAGGTCGAAGTGTGCTATGCGATGGTCTACCCACGCTCGAAAAGGTTCTGCGACACGCTCGAAGTCCTCCCGCCATTGCCGAATGACCGCCTGGGGCATGTGCACGCTGCCGAGACCTGCGAATTGGTCGAAAAGCTGTTGCACTTCCGCCCTTCGAGAAGCTGGGTTCGCTCTCAATGCCCCCAGGCGCGACAGGCACCCGGAGTGACGCTCCATATCCTGTAACAGTTTCACGAGGGAGATCGTCCGGTGTCGTGCGTTAGGGTCAGCCAGCCTGCGGATTACAAGGGATACCCCCACCAGGTACAGGTTTTCCAGCCACTCTTCCCACTCCGGATCGTGGCGAACCTGATTCTTCACCTCATTGAACAGACGCCGTGCGTGGCAAAGGCGTTCTGTCTCTGCCAGGATGGCAGATAGCCACCGTCGCCACTTGCGCCTCTTGCTGAGCTCGTCCATTCAGCTTTCGAACAACCCTCCCAATCTGGCTACATGGAGAGCTGGCTCCTCGGGCTTCAGCACTTCCGCCTCCAGCATCTCTGCTGAAAGCAGGAACGTCGCTTCCTCGCGCACCGAACTGCGATGCTGTTTAGGGTCGTAGTCCACCCATAGGCACCGGTCTGCGCCAGCCTGTATCTCCTCGATGTGGGAAATGATAATAATCTGGTCAAAGCGGTCGCGCAGGCGACGAAGCAGTTGCAGGGCATTCTCGCGTCGGTCCGCGTCCAGCGAGCCAAACACCTCATCCAGCACTAACAGTCCAAGCGGCTGACCTGTGCGCTCACAAATCATCTCCGCCATCGCCAGACGCAGGCTGAGGTTCACAATGTCCTCTTCGCCTCCTGAGATGATGGGCTTCGGGCGCTCCTCGTCCAGCAGGGTGAACTCGAAATCCTCCGAGATGTGGATTTGCGTGTATCGCCCATCGGTCAGCAGGTTGAGAAGCTCCCCGGCGCGCTCCTGCAGTTCGGGGACCACCTCGCCGTTCAGCAGGTCACCGAAGCTGCGCAGCCAGTTCCGTACGATTTCGTCACGTTGAACAGCGCGTTGCAGCTCACGCAGTTCGCGCAGGTGTTCCTGCAGACGTTGCCACTGTTCCTCCAGCGCCTGCACCTGCGCTGAGCGCTGAGTGACCCTTTCCTGAAGCACGCTCACCTGCGTCTCAGCCTGACGGACCTTGCCCTCGCATTGTGCATACTGCTCGATGACTCGCTGGTACTCCCCCGCATCGTACGCCAGCTCTATCAGCTTCTGCTGCGTCGACTCCATCTGTTGCTCAGCCTGCTTCAGAGCCGCTTCTACCCCTTCGTACTGCGTCTGCAGGTCGCTCAGGCGGTCTGCCACCGGACGCAGCTGAAGCGCCTCGTCCCACACCGGCTGAAGCTCGGCGAGTTCCTGGCGAAGGCGCTGGTGGAGAGTGGCATCATACCCGGTCGGCAGTTGCGATAGCTCCAGCTGCGCCTGCCGACGCTGCGATTGCGCATCTTCCAGACCCGCACGCGCCTGCCGTCCCTCTTCTCGGACACGGTCCGCCTCGCGCCGCCATTGAGCTATCTTCTCACGGAGAACCTGCTGTTCTGTCTGCGCCCGCTGGGCTTCCGGTAGCAGCTCGTTCACACTCTGGTGAAGCGCCTCGTGTGCCTGCGCATCATAGGAAGCCGCAAGGTCCTCCCGCTGCCTGGCAAGCGCGCCAATCTGCTTATCCAGCTGTTGCGCCTCCAGTGACCATCTTTCCCGCTGGTTCGCCTGCTCACGCAACTGCGCGACTCGCTCGCGATATTGCTGGAGGTCGCTTCGCGCTTCCTGAAGGCTTGTCCGGCATTGTTCGATGGCTTCCGTATCGCGCTCCGCTTCGGCCTTCCGGCTCAGGGCAGCCTGCAGGCGCCGCTCCGCCACCTCCAGCTCGGAGTCGAAGTGCTTAACCACGCTGGGAAAATCCTCACCGAGGGGCCGGGTGCATACCGGGCATGCACCGTCGGGTCCGAGCGCCTCCACCTTCTGTCGTTTCTCTTCAATTTCACTCATCTGCCGGCGGACACTGTTCGCCTCAGCCTCCGCCTGGGCAATGACACTGCCACGCAGGCGTTCCAGCCGAGCGAACTCGGCTTCGAGGTCATGCACCCTCTGCTCAGCTTCCTGCACCAGCTGCTGGGTGCGCTCCAAATCCTGCACGATGTGTTCACTGGCTTCAACCTGTCGTTTCAGGTCATCGAGGCGCCCGCGCATGGAGGTTATCTGCGCGTCGAGGGCAGCGAGCTTCTGCTGTACGTCTGACTTCAGCCGGTCCATTGTCTCGAGCTGGCGACGCAGATCATCCAGTTCACTCACCTTCTGCACCAGAGCAACCACACGCTTTTCCTCTTCATCCAGAGCCTTTTTGTGCTCCTGCAGTTCAGCCAGATGAGCGGTTGCGTGGGCGAGTTTCTGCTGACGCTCCGCTACCTGTGCCTCCAACGCCTCGATGCGCGCTCGCAACTCTGCGCGACGTTGTTCATACCGCTGGAGGTCCTCCATCGCCTGCAGCTGGTCACGCACCTGCTTGTAACGCTCACCCTTCGGACGCAGTTCCTCCAGCCGCGCTTTTGCCGCAGTCGCCTCCTGCACGTCCCGGGTCAACCGGGACAGTTCCTGCTGACGTGCCGAGATGGTCTGCTGCAGAAGCTGCGTCTGCGTCTGAAGGCTGTCATGCGCGGTCTTTTTCGCTTCCCACTCCTGCGCTAACGGCGTCCATCGCTCCCACTCGGCACGGGCAGCCGTAAGCGCCTTCTCCGCTTCAGCCAGTTCGGTCAGGGCTTGGTTCAGCTCCTCTTGCGCCGACTTCAGCTGCGCCTGCGCCTCCTCGGGACTGAGGGGCAGCGACTGTTTGCCACGCAATTCGGCGCGCTCCGTCGTCAGCTGGTCATCCATCCACTTCGCGCTGCGGCTCACCCGTTCCAGCCCCAGCATCCGGAGTACCTCATTGCGCCGGCGCGCCTTGTCGAAATGCAGGAACTCCAGTTCGCCCTGCTGTGCGAAGAAGGAAGTGAGAAACTGACGATATGTCATTCCACCGAGTATTTTCTGTACCATATCGTTGACCGCGGTGGTGCCGTCTGCGATGGCGACCCTCTCTCCGTTCAGGCGGTAAAGCCGCGCGCCTTGCGGGGTGCGCTCCAGTTCATACACCATATCGCCCAGCGAGAAGTTGAGCACCACTTTAGGCACCGTGCCCCTGCTCCTCTGAGAAGTGCTCTCCAGTGAACTGAGAAAAAGAGGACGCACCTCCTCCACCTTACTGCGCAACGCCTCTGTACCGTAAAGTGCCCAGCAGATGGCTTCCAGCAGGGTGCTTTTGCCCGAGCCGTTTGCCCCAATGATTGCGGTGATCCCGTCGTCGAACGTGAGGTCAAGGTCAATGTACTGCCGAAAGTTGCTCAGCTGAAGACGCTGCAGTTTCATCGTTACCCTCCCTCACTGACCGCGCTCAACGCCTGCAATCCTCGCTCCACAACCTCAGCCGCGCTTACGTCGCCCGGAAGCTCCTGCTTGCGTTCCTCCACGAACAGGCGCCATCGCTCCTCGATGGATTGCACATTGCCCGCGCCTGTAGAGGCATCCACAGCGGAAACAGTGACCCGCTGTGCCACACGAAACTCCACGTGTACGTGAAAGGCGTCCGCCAGGCTCTGCAGGATCGCCTTCTGCACTCTGGCACGCTCGGAGTATGGCACGCTGGCGATGCGCACTCTCACCAGCGCTTCACTCACATTCTCCTGCTCCGCGTCCGCTAGCACGCGCTCGACCACCTCGTCCACGCTCTGACATTGATCGGCATCCAAATCGCTCAGCTGCGTCACCCGTCGCGTCGGCACCGTACGATGGCGAATGAGGGGCACCTTCCCCTTCTCAATAACCACCCACAGCCAGCCTTTCTCGCGCCTTTCGTTCCAGATGTTGGTGGTAGTGAATTCGGTGGCGCCGGCATAAGCGGCATTGTGGCTTACCTTGTGGAAGTCGTGATAGTCGCCCAGCGCAATGTAGTCCCATCGCTCGTCAATGACTCGCGACCTTGGCAGGAAAAATGGCGAGTACTCATAGGCAGTCATCCCCTGAAGCATCCCGTGCACTGCCAGTATGTTGTAGCGGAAACCCTCAAGGGGCTCTAACTGATAGTTCTCTTCCGCAACGCGTATGGCACCCGCTGCTGGGACGCAGGTGACCGCTGTGTTCAGCTCAGGCAGGGGGACAATGTCCGGCTTACCGTAAACAGCTTTGACGCCCGGTATTTCCTCGAAGAGCGGAAAGACCGCACCGCTTTCGCGCATCCGCGGAGTATCGTGGTTGCCCCCGAGGAGTATCAGGGGCTTTCCCTTTCGCTTCTCCTGTACTACACGCAGTACGCGGAAGGCTCTGCCCAGCGACCAGATGCTCGGTATCTTCTTGTCGAAAAGGTCGCCGGTGATGAGGATAATCTCTGGGGATGCCAGCTGAATCGCGTCCATCGCTTGCGCGAACGCCCGATACACGTCTACCTCACGCTGGTTGACACCGGTCTTAGGGTCCTGTCGGGACAGCGAACGATACCCCAGGTGGGTATCGCTGATGTGGGCGACCGTCAATTGTTCCGGCATCTTACTTCGCCTCCAGTGCCTGTACGATGAGACGATGGAGAGACGGAATGCTCACGCGGTGGTCTACCCGCAGGTTGAATCCTCTGCCGCCCAGCGACGTGGGACGCTGGACGATGTTCTTGGATGGGCGATAGAAGTAGTCGCTTAACCCCCGTCGCAGGTCAAAGTTAGCCGTGGTAATGGGATGTACCGTGTAACCGAGATTTCGTGCGATGCTGAGCGCCTTCAGGAACACCTCCGGACCGATAACCGCCGAGCCGAAGTTGAGATAGCACCCCTCCGCCATCTGCGCCACGCTGTGGCAGAAAATCTTAAAATCTGTATAAGTTGCTAACCCTGTTCTTGCACCATCACAGATGGGGTGCTGGTGGATGATATCCGTCCCAATCGCCACATGCACAGTGGCAGGCACACCCAGACGATAGGCGTTCGCCAGGATGCTGTACTCCTGATACGGCAGGTTATGCTCCACAATCCACCGCCCTATCGCTGCACCCATCCCCTCCTCTGCGTACCGATTGATGGCTTCGTTCATGTATCGTCCGGTCTCTTCCGCCATGCCAAAGGAACCGTCCTCAATGCTGCGAGGGACGTACTCGCTGGTCTCCCCAATCAGAGCCATCTCGAAGTCGTGGATGGATACCGCGCCATTCATCGCCAGGTGAGTGATGACGCCTCGTTTGACCAAATCGATGATGAGCAGTGACAAACCGCTCTTTACCACATGTCCGCCCATCATCACGATGACCTGCTTTCCGCCCTTCGCAGCGCGGATCACCCGCCGAGCCAGCTGCAGGAACTGTCGGTTCTGCCACACGGGAAAATCGGCGGTGTCGGCGATGAAGTCAGAACGCTTGACCAGATTGTGTCTCTCGGCGATTGGATAGGTCTTGATTTGAGTTAGGTCGATCATCGCTCGTTCCATCGGGATATTCCGCCTCCTGAGGTGGCAGGAGGGTGCTGCTCGTCCCTCCTGCCAGTTCGTTAGGTACACGCGATCTCAGCTCCAGAACGGTGGTTCGGGCGTCCAGAAACCGGAGGTGGATTCGGGCGCGTACACGTCCATGCCGAAGTAGTTGCCGAGCGCCTCCCACAGCACATCGCCGACCGAGCCAAGCGTCATCGCCACATGGTGTGGGAAGTGCCTGCAGAGCACGTCGCGGTAGAAGCGCTGCAGTCCCGGAATACGGCACCACCCATAAGCGCCGAAGGTCTTTGCCCTGTTCTCCTCTACCGTGCCATGCGCCAGCGCCGCCTTCCACTCGCCGTCAGGGCTTTGAGTGACGCGACAAAGGGTAACCGGTCCCTCCTTCACCTCGAACTCGATAACCCCCGTCGCGTTATCGCGGCCTGTGGTGGTAGCGATGATCTCCTGCACACCGATGCGTGGCGGTGTTTTGGCGAAGGTGGTCGGATACACACCACAGTGCCAGAGGTTTGCCAGCTCTGGGTCCTCGTTGTGCAGGTTGTTCCAGTCGGCGAGCGTCGCAGGCGCGCCCGAAGCCAGCAGCGCCGCGTGCATCGAGAGCGTCCCCATGATGTCCGATTCGCAGGCGCAGGGGATGCCCCGGTCGCCCAGGCGACTCATGGTAGTACATGTGCAGATGCCCAGATTCATCTGGATGGATGTCCAGCACTGGATGGCGAGAGCGCTCAACTGCTTCTCCTCGATGAACCGCTCCACAAACAGCTCGAAGCGAGCGATTTTGTTCAGCACCTCGGCGGGCACGCCTTTGGCATCGGCATACTGTGCTACCTGTTGCATCCGCTGCTGCACCTCAGGGCTATCCGGGTTCATCCGCTGAACCGCCGCGATCGCCTCCGAGAGGTCCAGCGTCACCACCGTCGGTCCCAGTCGCTGAAGCATCTTCTCGTCGTAGCGGCATGTCCAGAAGGCGTCGGGGCGGGCGCCAATCTGTCCATATCGGGCATTGCGAATACCGTTGACCACCCGGCACACCGCGGCAAATCGCTGAATGTCCGTCTTGAACGCCTCCTCGCGCGGGAATAGGATGGGCACGCGCCCCACCGTGTAGTCTACACCCAGCTGCCGAAGCGCCTCCCCGATGGATAGCAGACCACAGAAGGAATCGCGGCGTGCAGTGCTGGGAGTAAGCACCTCCTCTTCCTGACAGCCAAAGATGTAGATGGGCACATTCAGATCAGCCGTCTTGATGGCAAGGGCGACTCCCTGCTCGTCACCGAAGTTCACCGCGGCAACCACGATACCGTCCACCGCTTTGTCTCTGAAAAGCTTGCCCGCAACGACCGCCTCCTGGAGTGTCTCCACACAGCCCAGCTTGGTCATGCTCTCATCGGGCACCACCACGTCGATCCCCACCTCGCGCATGGCGGTAATCGTCTCGCTGCGCATTTTGGCGGCGAGCTCATCACTGAAAAAGCCACGGTTGGCGGCAATCAGTCCCAGTTTGACGGGCAGAAATTGTACCATTGAAAGTTCCCTCCCTCCGAAAAGCGTTCACGGTCACTTCTTTATCATACTTCGCCTGAGATGCTCTTTTTCCTGCCTGAACCATCGCCCTGATGGCGTTTCAAACCCCCGTGCAGGTCCCAACGACGTCGGCAGAAACGCTGTAGCAAGCACTTGAGAACCCCTCTCCCGACCTCTCCCCGACGCGGGAAGAGGCGCCGGCTCCCCTTCCCTCGCAGGGAAGGGGCTGAGGGTTGGGTTCCTGAGGCACAACCGCTGAGCCTTCACCAGACACCCACCATCGCCCTTGCCTTCCCTCACAGGTCGGGGTACAATCCTAACAAACTGTCTGGACGAGCAAAGGAGTCCCAATGATGAGTGAACATGTGGTCACCGAGCAGCAGGTGCTGGATGCCCTTCGCGCGGTGATTGACCCCGATTTGCGACGCGATATCGTAAGTCTGGGCTTCGTCAAGGACGTGAAAATCTGCGACGGCACCGTCGGATTTAAGATAGAGCTGACCACTCCCGCCTGCCCTGTCAAGGACCTGATGAAGGCGCAGGCAACTGAGGCAGTCCTCAAGGTTCCCGGTGTCAAAGCCGTGAATGTGGAGATGACCGCTCAGGTGCGTTCACGCCAGGTCGGCGCTGAGGACATCCTGCCCACCGTTAAGCATGTCATCGCAGTAGCAAGCGGAAAGGGCGGGGTTGGCAAGAGCACGGTATCGGTGAACCTAGCCGTGGCGCTGGCACAGCTTGGCGCGAAGGTCGGTTTGCTGGACGCCGACGTGTATGGTCCCTCGGTGCCCCTGTTGATGGGTACGCGCGAAACCCCGCGCGTGGTGAACGACAGGATTATCCCTGTAGAACGGTATGGCGTGCAGATGATGTCGCTGGGCTTCCTGCTACCCGACGATCAGGCGGTAGTGTGGCGCGGACCAATGGTAGCGGGCACCGTGCGGCAGCTGCTTACCGATGTGGAATGGGGTGCGAAAGACTACCTTGTGGTAGACCTGCCACCCGGCACCGGCGATGCACCGATGACCCTCTCGCAGTCGGTGCCGATTACAGGCGTGGTCGTCGTGATGACACCTCAAGACGTGGCGTTCACCATCGCCGCGAAAGCGGTGGCGATGTTCCACAAACTGGAGGAGGGTCTGAACCGTGCCATACCCATCCTGGGTATCATCGAGAACATGGCAGGTTTCGCTTGCCCCCATTGCGGCGACGTGACCCCCATCTTTGCGGGCGTCGGCGGCGAGCAGGCGGCGGAGCGACTGGGCGTGCCGTTCCTCGGTTCTATCCCGCTTGACCCCAGCATCTCCCTGAGCGGAAACGAGGGAGTGCCCTCCATCGTAGCGCATCCGGAGTCGCCGCAGGCGAAGGCGTTCCGGCAAATTGCGCAGGCTCTTGCCGCGCAGTGCAGTATCCACAGCATGGCGGATCACACCCTGCTACGAACCATCCCTCAGATACACAGGAGCTAGTAACCAGTGATGGCAAACAATACTCGACTGATCGGGGCGCACATGCCCACGACGGGTGGTCTGCACAAAGCGATTACCTCCGGACATGAGATTGGTTGCACAGCGGTGCAGTTGTTTACTGCCAGTCCCAGGCAATGGCGTTCCCGCCCCCTGTCGGAAGAGGACATTCAGGCATTCAGCCAGGCGCGCGAACAGACGGGCATCGAATCGCTTATCTCCCACGACTCGTACCTCATCAACCTTGCAGCTCCAAATCCGGAGGTGCTTCAACGCAGCCGCGAGGCGTTTCTGGACGAACTGTACCGTGCAGAGGCGCTCGGCATCCCGTGGGTGGTAACGCACATGGGGGCGTACCTCGATTCGTCGGAGGAAGAAGGGCTGAAGGTGCTGGGCGAAAGCGTTCGCCTGCTTCTGGAGCAGACGGCTGGCATGAAGGCGGGTATCGCACTGGAAACCACAGCCGGTCAGGGTACGAATCTGGGCTATCGTTTCGAGCACCTGGCGCGCATCATCGACGCCGCTGGCGGGTCCGAGCGCGTCGGCGTCTGCTTTGACACCTGTCACGTGTTCGTTGCCGGATACGATATTCGTACCGAGGACGCTCTGTCCTCAACGCTCGACCAGTTTGACCGCATTATCGGACTCGAACGGCTGAAAGTCATCCACGTCAACGACGCGAAGAAATCGCTCGGAAGCAGGGTCGACAGACACGAACATATCGGTGACGGTGAACTTGGCAATGAAACTTTCCGTATTCTCTTAAGGGAACCTCGCCTGAGAAGCGTGCCCGTAATTCTCGAAACCCCGGAAGCCGAGAAGATGCATCCGGTGAACCTGCAACGACTGAAAGCACTGATGGATGCCCCATGATTTCAGGTAATTGTATGAGAAAGGTCTGTTAGACTAAATCATCTTTGAGGAGAGATTCAAATTGTTGGATGAAGTGCTTGACATAAGGGCATAATTTGTCATAAAATATAGGTGACACGGTTAACCGTCAAAGCACAGTATGACGATGGCAACAAAACCTTATTTGGAGGTTCGCAAAATGCCCGAGGCGAACATGTATGGATTTCAGGCGAGGCGACCAAAGACAGAACGGTTGCTTTCCCTGATGCAGGAGATCCGCAGACAGGAGGATCTGACGCCGAAGCGACTGGCGGCGAAGCTGCGAGTGTCGGAACGCACAGTGTACCGGTACCTGCGCCTGCTGGAGAACAGCGACCTGCTCGCCAAACGCTATAGCCGCAGGCAGAGGCAGTATGTGCTGGAGCCGCAGACATCCCTCGAACCGATCCGGTTCACACCGCAGGAGGCTCTGGCGCTCGAGATTGCCGCGTCCAACCCGGCGATCACACAGGGCACTATCTTCGCGCGTGACCTGCAGACTGCGATGGGCAAAATCCGTTCCATGCTGGACGCGGCGACACAGCGCGAGGTGGACAGACTGAAGCAACACGTGAGCATCGACACCGATACCTACGCCAACTACTTCGCCTTTCAGACGATCATGCTCACATTGCAGAACGCCTTCGCTCTGCGTCGCAAGGTGCGCATCCGCTACTGGGCAGCTTCCACCAATCAGGAGGAGGAGATCGTTATCCATCCTCTGCACCTCACTTTCCGCGAGCATCACTGGTACCTGCTTGCCTTCTCGGAGCGCCACGGGGAGGTCCGACTTTTCCGTGTATCACGCATCCGTGAAGCCGAAATGCTGCCGCAGAAGTTCCGCAAGCCGACGCGCTTCGACCCTGATACCTGGTTCGAGCGGTCGTGGGGCGTGTGGGGCAAGACCGACGAGGTCATCGTGAAAGTGAAGTTCTCGGCTCGTGTGGCGCACATCGTGAAGGACACGCACGGACGACGCTTCTACAAACTGGAGATGCAGCCGGACGGCAGTATGGTGTGCACCGCCGAGACCTACGGCACCAAAGAGATCTCGTGGTGGATTCTCTCGTGGGGTCCGGATGCGGAAGTGCTGGAGCCGGACTACCTGAGGCAGGAGTTCGCGAGGATGACCAAAGCCATGGCGTCTATCTACAATCCGTCGGCGTCTTCATGGCAGGACGGAGTCTGAACGGTCAGCGAGATGAAGTCAGTCAACGCCTCATGGCGCCCCTCTCCCTCGTGAGAGGGGCGCTTCAGTTTGCCTCTCCTGTCTGGCAAACCTGTTCTCGAGACGCCGGGCGAGTGCTAAGATTGTCCCAGAAACCAACCCGAACGGGAGATGAGTTCCTTGTCCTTCGCCACACCTGCAAGCACCGATGTTCCGCGCGAGTTGTCCCGCGGCGTGGAATACATCACCCCGAGGCTGGCGTCGGTCCATGCTCGAACCGGGGTTAGGTGGGCAAAAGCCGCTCGCGCCGGCTTCTCACGGGGAGACATCGAGCCAGAACCCCCATCAGGAGGCAAACACCGGTATTGCTGTCGCCGACGAGTACGCGCCCCTGATGGCGGGATAAAAAAAGAACCGCCGTCTAAGGCGGTGTGCGGACTACATTAGCTGTTGCCGCAAAAGGGAGG
>CAKZNX010000383.1 GCA_937132045.1 uncultured bacterium | reverse complement strand
AGGAGCTTAGCCGTTCCATCCCGAAAGGCTACGAGGACACTCTGTACCATACCGATGGAGGAGACGGATGAACGGCTTGGAACTGCTAAACCTCGGACTGGGGAATGTTTTCCTGCTGTCCGACGCGGAGACACGCTCCATCTCCGCCGAGAACCCAAACGGCGAACGTGGCGGCGGCGCCAAGGCGGAACCGAATGTCAACGACCCGGCGTCCATGCTGGGCAAGGGCTGGAAAGTGCGTCCCTGCATCACGCTGGACCCGGGAACCACCACCACACTGGCGGACATTCAGGGACCGGGCGTCATCCAGCACATCTGGATTACTGTGGATGTCAAGGCATACCGCGACACTATCCTTCGCATGTACTGGGACGACGAGAATGAGCCTTCGGTGGAGGTCCCGCTGGGTGACTTCTTCTGCAACGGGCACGGACTGCGCTACAACGTGGTCTCCCTGCCGATTGCAGTGAACCCTTCGGGCGGCTTCAACTGCTACTTCCCGATGCCGTTCCGCAAGCGAGCACGGATTACCATTGAAAACCAGCGCTGGGAGCCGATTCATGGCTTCTTCTACCAGATAACCTACACCTTAACCGACGTGCCTGACAACGCCGCCTACCTCCACGCGCAGTGGCGACGCTCGATGACCACCCGCGAATATCCGGAGCATCTCATTTTGGACGACGTTACAGGACAGGGGCACTACGTGGGCACCTTCCTCGCCTGGACACAGCTGTCGGATGGCTGGTGGGGCGAGGGGGAAATCAAGTTCTACATGGACGGCGATACCGACTACCCCACTATCTGCGGAACGGGCACGGAGGACTACTTCTGCGGAGCCTGGGGGTTCGGCGACACATTCAACGCCCCGTTCACAGGCTATCCGCTGTGGCAGCGTGAGCCGGGCGCGGTGCCCAAACACGGTCTCTACCGCTGGCACATCATGGACCCGATCCGCTTCAAACAGAGTCTGAAGGTAACCATTCAGGCGCTGGGTTGGTGGCCTAACGGCAAGTTCCAGCCGCTTACGGACGACATCGCCTCCGTGGCTTACTGGTACCAGTCCGAGCCGCACGCGCCCTTCCCCGCCATGCCACCGATTCCTGAGCGCTGGTCACGCTAAACAACGCGCTCAGCCCCTGCGAGCCGGCTCGCAGGGGCTGTTTCAGCAGTGCGCTTCACGCTAACGGCTAATGGTGCGCCGCACCGTAGCCGTGACCTCATACCACAGCGTGCGATACTGCGCCCCGATGTCAATCACCGCGCGCCCCTGCGAGTCCGCTGCCACCGGAAGTCGCGTTTTGCGGGCACCGCGCTCATCCAGCGCCCATGCCTGCACCATGCTGGCAGGCATCGGCAGGGTGATGCGGGCAGGGATACCTTCCACCAGCGTGGGCGATGTGCCCCAGTTATTGCGCACGGTCACGCGGTTGTCGCCGAGCTCCTCCCACCCCCAGTTGGTGTTCTGCACGTAACCGGTGGCGGTAATCAGCATCTGCACCGTTTGCGAGGGATTAGCGCTCAGCGTCCCCTGCTTGACCGTTAAGGTGATGACGCCGAAGCCGTTCTGGCGCGTCGTGCCGGGTGCGACCGTCACGCCATCTCCGAGGTCAAAGACCCTCCCGCCGCCAAAGCCCACCACTGCTTTAGCTCGCGGCGCGCTGAGGGTGACCACACCCCGCCCCGAAGTGCTGAGGTCCCACACCAGCTGTCCCGTATCGGAAACGAAACGGTTCGTGCTGGTGTTTACCTGGTCGGGCCGCAGGGCGCCCGCTGGTATCGTCTGACCCTGCACAGCCACAGCCAGGCGGTGTATCAAGCCCATCTCACCCCGCAATCCAGCATCGGTGCCGTCAACCAGCCTCCACGCCCAGCTGCCGCGCAGAGCGTCGATCTCCTGCTCTTTGCTGAGCGACACGACCACCTGCCTCTGCGCAGGAGCTACGTCTCCTCGCAGGAACATCGCCGCTGCGGGTATCATGGCAATCCACTGTGTTGGGTGCTGGTCGATGTCGAAGAAGCCTGTTATCATGCGCGCGTCCAGATTGGTGTGGCGATGGGCATAGGTGTAGAAGTAAATGGCATCCCAATCCTGCAGCAGCCCGTATGCCGCGGTGAGTATCAACCCTTCGCTGGTGTAGGTGTTGGGGGCAGGATGGTTGAACTCGGTAAGACCATGTGGCTTGCCAAGCACGCGCTTCGGTGACAGCCACGCCAGCGTACCCCCTCGCTCGTTCACCATCGGGATATTCCGGATGTACCAGTTATACGTGTCCCAGCCGCCGCCTGGAAATTCCGGGTGTTGCCAGTACGAGTGCGTATCCACCCACTCCATGACCGCCATCTGGTTGGGCGTGCTGCACCCGACGATGGTGCCCGTTACCAGGGACGAACAGCCCAGCGGTCCCTTAATATAGTCGCGCAGCTCCGTCCAGTAGCGCTGTTCACGATCCCACAGGAAGCGCAGCCAGTCCTTCTGAACCACTTCCGGCGTGCTGCTCCAGTTGCTGCGCAGGACGTTGGCGACAGTCCGGTTCTCCAGGTTCTGGCTAGATGGAAGTGCATACAGGGTTCCGCCCGGGCGCAGGGAGACGCCGGTAAACCAGTAGGTACCTGTCTGCGTGCCCATGCCACTGAAGAGCACACGGGCATTCGTGTCGTTCTGTGTGGCGACGAAGGTGAACTCGAAGCGCTTCCACTGCGTGGTCAGAGGAACATCGTACCAGGGACCCAGTCCCTCCCACGGCTCATGCGCCATACCCACCACGGCAGCGATGGTGCGGGAGGTGTTCGCTTTCGCCCAGAAGGATAGAGTGTATATGCGCCCTCCCTGGACGGTGAGACCAGGCTGGGCCCACTGCACATGCCAGCCCTGCGAGCCCCGTTGGGTGACCTGTATCCGCGCCGAGTATGTGTAACCCGAAGGCGCGTCCGTCGTTCGCGTCACGGAGGCAGCAGCGCCAGCATGTTGCTCCAGAAACCACCCATTCAAACCATTCGTGTAGCTTCCGTTGGTGACCATTTCGTTGCCAAGCGGCTCGGAGCGGTCCCAGGCTTGCCGAAGGTTGGCGGTGTTGCCGTACTTGGCGATGAGCCACTCGTTCCACTGACGCTGAAGGTCATCGCGGAACACAGCGGGAATGCGGTCGGTCACCCCTCCGAGGAAGCCATGTATCAAGCCATTCTCGTTGTTGATTTCCACAAACGCCACTGCGGGGTCCTGTGCATACGTCAGCCCCGTATACGGATTGCGGTGCGTCAGCACCAGCCGGGCAAACTCCTTCTGCAGCTCGATCATCGGCTGATAAAAGAAGCCGATGACGTGTTGATCCTTCATGTCCGTCACACTGTTGATTTCCTGCGGCAAACCGTCGGCAGACGAGAACAGCCTGTGCACTACCAGGTTGATGTTGCCGTAGATGCCCTGCTTCTTCAGTTCCGCGAAAAGGTAGTCGAGGCTGTCCAGCGCCGTTGTGTTCAGAGTGCGCGAGTTCCCGGCGGAGTAATTGACCAGCGACGGGTTCGCCCACGGGGCATCCATGTGATGAAATCTGACGATGTTAACGCCAGCTCGTGCAAGACGTGTCGCAATCTTGGGCGCGTTGGTCTTCTGCTGGAAGCAGGCATCGGCGGTCATGTTCATGCCCCAGAAGCGGATGCGCTGGTTCGATACGTAGAAACGCCCATCCGCGCCGACGCGCACGTAACCGAATTTGCCTGCCGGACGGTGCAAAAGCCCGCTGAAATCGGCGACGCCTGAAGGCGCCGAGTCCCATGGCACCACGAACGGAAACAGAGTGCCCTGCGCCAGCGACACGCTGGCAAAGCTGAGCACGTAAAGCAGGACGACGACAGACGCAGAGAGTTTCATCTCACACCTCCCTCAACAGATGGACTAGTCGTCACTCTACCGATCAATCATCGGCTAGCGTCCGAGATTAATGCCACCTGGCGGCAGATTCAGCGATCCGCCTGCAGCGGACATTACCGTGCCGAGCAGGTCACACTTCCACTTGCCGTCTTCGCCTTTCACCATGCGAATGTTCCAGTTGTCCCTGTCATTCCCACGTGTAACGGTGGCTTTGACGGTCGCTGTGCCTTCCTGAACCTCCGCACTTTCGATCGTGTAGCTGTCTATGCTCACATCCAGACCAAGCCTTGCAGCCATGTCAAAGACCTGTTTCACGTCCTGACCACTCTTCACAAAGCCGAGAAAGCCCGACCAGACGCAAGCCTGGTAGATGCCATCGTAATCCTTCTTCTGCAAGGCGTCCATGAATTGCCGTGCTGCGATCTGAGGCGAGCGCAGATAAATGAGGTAATACCAGCTCGCCGCTCCGATAGCCGCCAGCAGAATGATAACCAGCACTGCAGCGACAGCACCACCACCCTTTCCGCCTGCCCGCCCGGCGCGCGCCTCCTGCTGTGGCTTTGGTGTGATGGGTGCCGCCTCTTTGGCTACCTTCGCCTGGCGCTCTGCCTCCTCACCGGTCAGCGGAGCAAAGCACACACTGCACGCAGCCAATCCCTCTTTGACCTCCGCGCCGCACTTGGGACACTTCATCGTTCGTTACCTCCCTCTGTTCTCACCAGCCGTTTCGTAGCTCACGGTCGTACTCTGCCCGTCGGTAGGGGTCTATCAACGTCTCGTAAGCAGCATTGATCGCCTTCATAATCTCCTCTGCGTGTTTGCGCTCCCGCTCGCCTGCCTGCCTGTCGGGGTGATATTTCATCGCCAGCTGACGGTATGCCGCCTTGATGACCTCCGGCGAGGCGTTTGGGCTGACCTCAAGCAGGTCGTACAGCGTCTGTTGACGTGGCGGGTCCGCGCTGGGTCGTGGAGGCTCGTAGTCTACGCGGTAGTAGACGCGCGACCGCTTGGTCTGCTGAGCCATCGCCCACAGCGCCCAGAAAAACACGAGCCACATGAACGGAAACCGCCATGCCAGTATGAAGGAGATAACTGCCACGAGACACATGCCTCTGCCATCCTCAGCACATGGCTGTACCCTATGTTACACGAAACGGGGCAATCGTGGCAACAGACCACTGGGGCAGCCATCGGGACTGCAGGGGCGCGCCTGCGTTCAGACGCGCCCGAGCCGACTATTCCATCAAACCAGCCACCTCGGCAAAGTCCGCCTTCAGGTGTGCATACAGCTTGCGATACAGCGCGTAATAAGGCTGGTAAGCCTCGTGCGCTTCCGCGTTCGTCGGGGTGTTGCTGACCACCTCGATGGTCGCGTGGCAGGCTTCCGGCACGCTCTTCCACACACCAGTGCCCACCCCTGCAAGCAACGCCACACCGAAGGCGGGTCCCTCATCCACGTTAATCGTCACGTGGTCGTAACCCGAAACATCGGCGAGGATCTGCCGCCACACTCCGCTGCGTGCCCCACCACCGGATGCTCTCACCTGCGTGATTGGCAGACGCATCTCCCGCAGGATTTCGAAGGAGTCGCGCAGTCCAAATGCGACGCCCTCCAGTATCGCCCGCGCAAAGTGCGCTCTGTCCGAGCGCAGGGTCACGCCAAAGAACACGCCCCGGGCATGGGGATCGGCGTGAGGAGTGCGTTCGCCTGTCAGGTACGGCAGGAAGATTAGCCCCTCTGTTCCCAGCGGTGCCTGCGCTGCCTCCGCAGTGATAAGTTCGTAGGGGTCCACCCCCATTGCCGCCGCGACCGTTTTCTCCTCCGTACCGAAGGTGTCGCGCCACCATCGCAGGCTGCCACCTGCCGACAGCATCACGCCCATCACGTGCCACTTGCCGGGCACCGCGTGGCAGAAGGTGTGCGTGCGCAAGCCGGGGTCCACCACCGGTTCGTCCGCGAAGGCGAACACCACCCCCGACGTGCCGACCGACACCGATACCACTCCCGTCTCCACGATGCCGTTGCCGACCGCCCCAGCTGCCTGATCGCCACCGCCTCCCACCACCGGCGTCCCTTCCTTCAGTCCTGTGGCTGCAGCTGCCTGCGCGGTGACGCGCCCCGTCACCTCTGGCGACTCGTATACCTTCGGCATCCACTCGCGCGGGATACTGATGGCGTCCAGCACTTCGTCCGCCCACTGCCGTTTGCACACGTTGAACAACGACGTGCCGGAGGCGTCAGAGACTTCGGTGGCGTACTCGCCAGTCAGCAGGTAGCGAATGTAGTCTTTCGGCAGGAGCACCTTGCGCACGCGAGCGTGCGCTTCGGGTTCGTTGTTGCGCAGCCAGATAATCTTGCCTGCCTGGAAGCCGGTCAGCACCGGGTTGGAGGTGAGCTCCACGATGCGCTCGCGCCCGACCGTCTCCGTAATCCACCAACACTCGGCGGCAGTGCGCTGGTCGCACCACAGGATAGCGGGGCGAATGACCTCGTTCGCCTCGTCCAGGAACACCGAGCCGTGCATCTGTCCGGACAGCCCGACGCCCTTCACCTCCTCGCCGGAGACGCCCGCCCGGCCCAACACCTCGCGGATGCTCTCGCACGTCGCACGCCACCAGTCTGCAGGCTCTTGCTCTGCCCAGAGCGGCTTCGGCGTATACAGCGGATACTCGCTGACTGCTCGGGCAACTACCGTGCCGCCCTCGTCGATGAGCAACGCTTTCGTGCCGCTCGTGCCGACGTCAACACCCAGCAGGTATGCCATATCACCCTCCTACACAAACTGGTTGAGGTATTTCTTGGCTGCGAGGAACCCCTCTTCCCGCCCAAAAGCGCTATCCTCGTGCTCGATGGAAAGCACGCCGTCGTAGCCGAGCGCCCGCAGAGCGCCAATGTACTCGCCCCACCGCACCGAGCCGAAACCGGGGATGACGTAGCGCCACCAGCCATGCGCCTGATTGCCCAACCACCGCAGCTTGTCCTCGCGGATTTCGGTGTCTTTGGCGTGGGTGTGGAAGATGCGCTTGCCAAAATAGTGCACCGCGGCGACGTAGTCGATTCCCTGCCAGATGAGGTGCGACGGGTCAAAGTTCAGCCCGAAGTTCTCATGCGGAACGGCTTCGAACATGCACCTCCAGTGCTCCAAGCCCTGCATATTGGTGGCATACCAGTTTTCCAGTGCAATCTTCACACCGCGCTCGCCTGCGTAATCCAGCACCGGCGGGAAGACCTGCGTGCAGTCCTCCTCGATCGTTTTGAACTTGTCCTTGCCGGGCACAGGCATTCCGCCCAGCGTGCACACCACGTCCACATCCAGCAATTTCGCGGCGTCCACCGCTTTCTTCAGCAGGTCGATCACCTTCGCACGCTCGCCGGGGTCGGCGGGAGTCGTGTTCGTGTACATCGCCACGCTACTGATTCGCAGTGCGCGTCGTTCCATCAGATCCAGAACCCTGTCGGCATCCGCCTGTGTGAAGCTGGTGATGTCAATATGTTTGGAACCCGGACCGGCAGCCACTTCCAGCGCAGCGAAGCCGTGCTCGCCCGCGAAAGCTGCGACCACTTCTAGCGGTTCCCCACCAAACGGCGCAGTCAATATACCGATTTCCATGCTCAGTAGCTCCTTTCGTCATGCTGAGGGTGTTGCAGTACGCTTTCGGGGAGCCAGACGGGGATTCCTGCAAGGCAACCGCGGCGCGGGCGTGCCAGCCTCAGCGCGCTCTTCGCTCGCGCCGGAACTCCCACGGTGGTGTCGGGTTGCGATCTCGCCACAAACCTCGTCGTTCGCGGCGTGCCTCCTGCTCGAGCTGCTGCAAGACGGGGTCGTTCGAGTAGCGGCGATACCACCAGGCGTAGCCGTTTTGCACGAGCTCGCGGTTCAGACTACGCCCATCGGGCAGGATGACCTCGCCCAGAATGCGCCCATACTGATCCGTGCCACGAACCTGCACCGAAACCGTCTTCCCAAACACGAGCTCCGACGTGAACTGCTTCGCGCGGGTGCCGTAAGCCTGTCGGCTCTCCGGGCAGTCCACGCCCTCCAGACGCACACGCACGGCTCTGCCTGCGCGCATCACCTCGATGGTATCGCCGTCAGAGACGCCCACCACCTTCCCCACGAAGTCACCGCGGGCGGGCATCCAGCGATACCACAAGGCGGACACGACTGCAATCAGCAGTATCGCGGTCAACGGAAGCGTCGTTTTCGGCGTACGTGTTCGGCGCATGGCACTATCCTGTTGGCAATCGAGGTAGCCACATCCTTCCCCGCTTTCCTGTCCCAATCCCAAAGAATGCTGGGAAAAGACCGAACCTATCCCCCCATTCCCCTCCCGGCGCGGGAAGGAGGAGTTCGAAACCTCTCCCCGCTCCGGCGAGAGGCAGGGAGAGGGGTGAGAAAGGGCTTATCACAACCTTTCTGATCGTCAATTTCTCGCTGGCAACGAATTTTCTCACACCCTCCCCTCCCCTTGACATCGCCATTCTCATCAGCCAAAATGAAGGACGGCACCACATCACGGGGGAATAGATGCGAATTTATACCAGAACAGGCGACGACGGCACGACAGGTCTGATTGGCGGTCACAGGGTCAGCAAGGACAACCCTCGCGTGGAAGCGTATGGCAGTGTGGACGAGCTGAACGCGCACATCGGGCTGGCACTGGTGCACCTGCACGCGCACGAAGAGTTCCGTGACATCCTGCAGAGTGTTCAGAACACGCTGTTCGTCATTGGCTCGGAGCTGGCAACGCCCGCCAGCCGGAAGCCTCCCGTTCAACCCGTCAGCGAGGCGCACATTCGGCAGCTGGAGCACTGGATCGATGAGCTGGAGAACAGCTTGCCCGCTCTGCGCCATTTTATCCTGCCCGGTGGCAGTGTCCCCGCCGCCGCATTGCACGTGGCGCGAACAGTGTGCCGCCGCGCCGAACGCCGGGTAGTGACGCTCTTTCACTCGGAGCCAGGCAACGAGCACATTATCACCTATCTTAATCGCCTGGCAGACCTTCTCTTCGTGATGGCACGCGCGGCAAACGCCAGCGAGGGCGTGCAGGACGTTATCTGGGACGGGTAATGCTATGGATGTAGCCGTAATCGGAGCGAGCGGAGACTGCGGGCGCGAAATCGCTATCCAGCTGGTGGCGGAGCGAGTGCTCTCCCCTACCGAACGGCTCCAGCTGGTGGGCAGGCGCGGCGGCAACAGCGAGCGCGTGCTGTTCGGCTTGCGCAGCGACCTTTCCGACGCCTACGCCGAAACCGCCCCCGAGCTCGATGTCGCTCTGCACCCAGAAGAGGTGGTCGGCGACATTATCGTGATGGCGGCGGGACAGGCAGTACCCACCGAAGCCACCAGTGCCCCCTCACGCGATACCCTCGCCCTGACCAACCTGCCCGTGTTTCACATGTACGCCCGCGCCATCGAGAAGTACGGGCACGGCAACGAGGTGGTCATTGTGGTGACCAACCCGGTGGAGCTGGGTGTGGAGGTGTTCAGCAGGTACCTGGGCAGACATCGGGTCATTGGCATCGGCGCGTATTCCGACTCTCTGCGCTTCCGCCGGGAGATCGCTTCCGATGTGGGCGTGCGCAGGCAGATGGTGCATGGGTTTGTGGTGGGCGAGCACGGCGAGCAGATGGTTCCTCTCTGGAGCAGTGTGCGCATCTACGGCATGGACATGGAGGAAATGCTGGCAATCAACGCCCGCTTGCGCGGTAACCGCAGTGTGCTGGACTTTCCCCAGCGTGCACAGGAGGCGAAATTGCATACCCTTGCTTACCTCCAGCAGGGGTTGATCCGTGAGGCGTTTGAACACGTGGATCGCCTCTCTCCGGACCTGCGCGTGGTGCTCAAGCCGTATCTAACTCACCTCTCCGGCGCCAAGACCGCCGTCGCAACCGCCAACGTGACGGTGGACCTCGTGCGCACGCTCATGGACGGCCGCGAGATCGTGGTGGCGGGGCAGGTTCGGCTGGACGGCGAGTTTTACGGCATTCACACCTCCATCGGCGCGCCCATTGTGGTGGGCAACAACGGCTGGTCGCAGGTGGTGTCGATCCAGCTGTGGGAGGATGAGGCGCGCCTGCTGATGCAGTCTGCCGCGCAGATTCAGCGCAAACTGCGGGAGTGGCTCAAACATGGTGGATGAACGATGGGTGTTCGTGATTAAGGTGCACGATAAGCCGGGTGCGCTGACCTCCATCGCCTCGGTTTTCTCCAGTCGCGGCGTGTCGGTGGATACCACGCTGGGTAGCAGTGTCGTCAACATTCCGGATACGCCCAGCACCATCTTGCTCAGTTTCCGCGCGACCGAACGCAAGAAAGAGACATTGCTGCGTACCATTGCACGTCTTCAACACGTGGTGCAGGTGGAGGCATATCCATACACCGCGCGCGAGTTGCGCACCATCGCTATCGCCCGCGTGACGCCCGACGAGAAAACAGTTGACCTGCCTCGAGGCGTGCAATCAGAAACCATCTCCGAGCGAGGCGACAGCAAGACCATTCTGCTGACCGGCTCGACACAAGCGGTCGATAAGGTGGTTCAGTCCCTGCGCGAACGCGGCAGCCTGCTGGACGTGGTGACTACCGTGATGGCGGTGTAACGATGCCACGCAAGCCTGTGCTCAGCCCGACCCGCATCCGCACCTATCTGCTGTGCGCGGTGAAGTACTATCATTCCTACCTGAACCCGCAGGGCAGGTTCTACCTCCGTGCAAAACGGGAGTACTCCTTCGGAACCACGATGCACGCCGTGCTGGAGCACCTGCACGCCACGGGCGGTGTGGAACAGGTCACGGTGGAACAGCTTCAGCAGGTCATGCAGCAGCAGTGGGTCGCCGCCGGATACCAGAACGCGCAGGAGGAACAGGCGTTTCAGCAGATAGCGGCGACGTTGATTGAGCAGTACCACGCCCAGCAACAGGAGGCGCTACAGGTGGTGCCGCCGGAGGAACGACCACGCCTCTTCATGCAGGAGAGACTGCTCCGCATGGACATGGGCGCGTTTGCGCTCATTGGGCGGGTAGACCGTGTAGACGAACATCCCGACGGTACGCTGGAGATTATCGATTACAAGAGCTTCCGCACCAGTGTCACCCCCGAAGAGGTGCACGACGATCTCGCGATGTGCTGTTACCAGCTTCTGCTGAAACACCACTACCCTGACCGGCGGGTCATCGCCACCATCGTTGCCCTGCGGACGGGCGAGTTTGCCTCCGCCAGCCTGACCGACGAGGAGCTGCGCGAGTTTCGCGACGACATTCGCATCCTCGGCGAGGAGATTTTCGGGCGCGACTTCGAGTACCTGCAGCCGCGCCGTATCGCCCACTGCGATGATTGCGACTTCCTACCGCTGTGCGAGCGCATCTGGCGCCAGCAGACGCAGAGCGATAGTTAGCCGTTCGTAGCACCCAAGCGCTGGGGCAGACACTGTCAGCCCACGCAGTTAACGCACTCCACTCACGCCTTGCCATCTCGCCGGATTTTCTGTATACTCATTAGGCGGAGAGGTCGCATAGTGGCCTAGTGCGCCCGCCTCGAAAGCGGGTACCCGGCGATGAGCTGGGTCGCGGGTTCGAATCCCGCCCTCTCCGCCATCCCTATCTCTTCCGTGGCTGGCGAAACTTGTGACCACATCGACACCGCCAACTGACCTGACTGAGGCGTTGCACCAGCTGGTGCAGGCGGTTCCGTGTCCCTCCCATCTGCGCTTCCAAGAGCCTCTAGCCGAATACACGACCCTGCGAGTGGGCGGTCCTGCGGAGCTGTTTTACAAAGCGGTCAATATCGAGGAGTTTGCGCAGGTTGCAAGCGCAGCACACCGGCTGAACGTGCCCACCTTCATTCTGGGATTGGGTAGCAACCTGCTGGTGAGCGACCGGGGGGTGCGCGGTCTGGTGATTTACAACTGCTGTCGGCGAATCGAGGTGGGCGAAGTCACCTTCTCCGAGTCGGGCGCCCCCTTCCAGCAGCTGTTCCTGAAGACGGCGCAGGCAGAGCTATCGGGGCTGGAGTTCGCGGTGGGCATTCCGGGCACGGTGGGCGGTGCGCTGGTATCCAACGCGGGCGCGTTCCGCGCGAACATCTGCGACCTCGTCGAGACCATCGACCTGGTGGTGGAGGGTGAACGTCGGCTGGTAGGCAAAGAGTGGATGCAGTTCTCGTACCGCGACAGCATCCTGCGCCGACCCAATCCGCCCCGTGCGGCGATACTGGCGGTGACCCTGCGCCTGCGGCGAGGCAACCGGCGCGAGATATTTGCGCGCGCGAGAGATTACCAGCGCTGGCGAATCGAGCGACAGCCTCCCAACCCGTC
>CAKZNX010000382.1 GCA_937132045.1 uncultured bacterium | reverse complement strand
GCTTCGTCGCTGCGCTCCTCGCAATGACACTGATGGCGAGGGGGATTGCTTCGTCGCTGCGCTCCTCGCAATGACACGGAACGGTTCGGCTTCGGGCTCAATTACTGCACGACGAGCGTCCACCTCAGGGTGATGCTCTCGCCCGGCTTCAGCTCCCTCTCCGACAGGAACAGTTCAATGTTGGCGCGTGAGGAGACCGCGTCCCAGTTCAAATACACCCGTTCCACGTCGCCGCGCGCAAACTGCACGCGCACTCGAGGCAGTCCTCGCGCTTCCAGAACCACCTCGCCATCGGGCAACTCGGTGCCAAACAGCGTCCTCTCGCCGAAACCACTGACGACCTGCTCCCAGCGTCCACCCACCACACTGCGCCACGTGTAGCGGGCGCCTTCGGGATAAGCAAACTCCGGGTGCGAGCGCGGACTGACTTTCAACACGCTTTGCCCGCCATTGCGATAGGTGCTCTCCACCACGACCTGCGGCTTATCGCCAAGAAGGCTGATGGTACGCAACACCTCCAGACCGTCCGGTAGCTTCAGCTCCAGCAATGCCTGCGTTGACGAAGAGGCTTTCACCGAAAACGCATCGCGCCAGCCAGCGCTTCGGTACTGGTTGGTCACATACTCCTCGTACCCACCATCCGCAGGAGCTTCCGGCGTTCGTCCGGCGTCTGTCAGCACGTTGCGAGCGCTACTCAGGGGAATGACCCGCACAACCCGTCCGCCCAGTGCAGGCACCACATCCACCCGCAAAGTGCTGTTCTGGAGAGTGACCACCCGATAGGACTGTCCTTCACGACCGAACATCCTTTCAACGGTCCTCTCGACCGGATGCCACTCCTCCACATGGGTGATGCCGAACCGCCGAATCTTCTCCAGCACCACCTGACGCAGGCGCTGGGTTTCGGGGTCCTGCCCAGCGGTGTATTGCTCACCAACCACCTGCCATTTGGCGATGCGCTGAACCAGTTGTGTGTATTCCACCCACAGCCGGGCCTGCTGTACGCGCGCAAGTACATCCGGCTCGTTGCGCACCGCCCTCTCCGCCGCGTCAAAAACCTTCTGCGCCTGCTCCAGCAGTTCAGGACGCAGATACGGCGCGCTCGGAGGGTCGAAGATGCGCACATGCGCCCGGCGGTCGGCGCTGTCGCTTTTGCCCTCGCGCACGGGCTTATGCATCAGGTCGATGTAGCGCCGGATGTGCGGCGCTGCCTTGCCGTAATACCCGTGCAGGAAATCGTCCACCAATGCCCAGAAGTCGCGGTCCGGGTTCCACATCATTTTCGACAGAACCCACGCGCGCAGCAGGTTGAACTCGCCACCGCCGCCCGGCGAGTAGTTGCCCTGATAGAACACTCCCTTCACTCCGTTGTCGCGGTAGATAGCGAGGCTTTTCTCCAGCTCACCGAAGTTCGGGAAGGGCATGAGGTAATGCGCGAAGTTGGTGGTGTAGTGCCAGATGTACAGCTGGTCGGTAATCCGTGCCCATGCCCGCAGGTTCTGAAACTGCTTCATGTTCTGCTCGCAGGTGCCGAACGGGTGGGCAAAACAGGCTCCAATGGGCGCGAGACGAACGCGCACGTTGCGTCTCGGGCGCACGGTTTTCGGCGGGTCTTCCGTGTACCAGTACGCGAGCGTATCGATCAGCTTATCGGGATACCCCTTCTCGATCTCTTCTGCCAGCGCGTTCACGAAGCGCAGCACGGGACCCGACTCCGACCCCTCTTCCTCCACCACGCGCCGGCAGCTCTCGCACTCACAGGGATTCGTCCAGTCGTTCTGCGACACCGAAAAGATGGTCGCCTGCGGCATCTCGCGAATCCAGCGTTTGACCGCTTCTGTGGCAATGCGCAGGACGTCGGGGTTGGTCAAGCAGAGCTGTCCCCTGCTGGTATCGCGCACACCCTCCACCAGCGAGTAGTACTCAGGATAGTCCTTCGCATACTGCTCAGGCGGCACCAGCTGGTAAAAGGTGTGCACGAACGGACCGTACGCTATCTTGCCACCAGTTGTCTCGTCCAGTCGGGGATGCGTGCCGTTCACCCGGTTTCGCGCCGCCCAGTCTCTATCCCATGCATCGGTAAAGAAAGGCTCTCGATACTCAAACGCAGGCACCTCCGTACGCGCAGCAACCTTCACCGTCAAAGTGCGTCGCCGGGGAATCACGCTCACCGTCGAGGTATACCACCGACAGCCCAGGTCGTCTTCCAGAAAGCTGTACACCCCATACATTGTGCCGCGTTTGGCACTGCCCACGATGAACAGATGCGGCGCCTTTGGGATGATGGAGAAGCCTTCGTCGCCCAGAGCCTTCCAGTCCACCTCAATCCCACTTTGCTGTAACAGCCGGTTATCGCCCAGCGCAATGGCTTTGCGCACCCCCTCCAGCGAGCTGGCTTCGTCGTCCACAACAGGCAGCTGGGCGCCGGTAATTTCCTGCAGAAACCGCTGAAGCTCCTGCGCAGCGCGCTGCTGGGATGGCGAGGCGTTCGCGGGCACTACGATGGCATAGTCGCTTCTGCCGCCAGATGCCAGGCGCAGCTCCACCGGTGGAGCCGTACTCATCGCCGCCGCAAGACCTACGAGCACCAACATCTTGCACCCCCTCCTGCGCATTCCTCTTTTCATTCCGCTTCGACACGGCACTTCCTGCCAGTCCCGCATTCCACTTTGCAGGATGAAACTCGCCCGTCGCGAACCGTGTAGCAAAACTCCTTCGAGGTCAGGCGATGCTTCACGTGTGGATACTGCTGGCGACAGCCGCCGCTCATGCCCAGACGCAGGTGGAACTGCTCGGACAGCCCTGTCGAGCGAAGAACGTGCTGGCGGCGCGTTACGTCGTGGACCCGAGCGGCAGGGAGTGGTTCGTGCTGACCAATATGAACGAAACGGCGGGCATGGAGCTCATCTTCATCGATTTCCGCCTGAACACCGGTCGGGCTATCCGCGCGCCTGCCGGGGCGGGATCGTGGGCATTGCTTACGGTGCCCGGGCATCGGCTCATCGTCGGAACCTTCTACGACGGCAAGTTCATGGTGTTTGACCTGCAGAAGATGGAGTTCACTCACACGGCAGACTTCCCCGGCGAAAGCTACATCTGGAACCTCGCGGTTGGCTCGGACGGGCGCGTATACGGGGGCACCTACGGAGGAGGCAAGCTGGGCGCCCTCGACCTGAACAGTTATACCGTGCAGGACTGCGGAGCGCCCGCGCCGCCCAATATGTATCTGCGCCACGTTTCCGCTCTGCCCGACGGACGCATTCTGTGCAACTTTGGCATGGAGAAACCCACCAACCTGATATACGACCCTGCCATCGGTAAGTTTGAACCGGCGCCCCCTACCCTGCAGGGCGTCAGCAGGGGAGTGACATGGAACGGCTACTTCCTCGCGGGTGCCCAGGTGCTGGACGGCAAGAGCCTGCAGCCAGTTTCGCCTCCCTTCCCCGCACCGGAAGCAGGGAGCTGGGCGGTGGACGTCCATCTCACAGATAACGAAACCCTCTTTCTGCGACAGGGAAACGCCATTTACCGCTACCGCCCCAGCGCGACCAAACCGGAGAAGATCGCCGAGGTTGACCTGCGCGGTGGGGCGATCTATGCTGCGACCCCACGCGGTGAACTGCTGGGAGTGCGCGGACAGGACTACTTCGTCATCCAGCCCGGCGACTCGACGGTCAACCTGAAACCCATCCCTGTTGAGCCCGCCCCACGCCCCACCTTCTTCCTGCGTCTCGATGAGAAGAACCGCCTTTGGGGAGGTCCCTCCTTTGGACAGACGCTCTTCTGGATGGACGCTCAGACCGGCAAGACGGTCAACACCGGTACCGTGTGCAACTCGGGCGGAGAGGTCTACGATGTGACCTTCCATGACGGCAAGGTCTATGCGGTGGCTTACGCCGGTGGAGACATCATCCGCTACGACCCTGAGGCAGCGTGGGACCAGTGGAACAACGTCAACCCGCGCGTGATTGCCAGTGTGGGTGAGCGCGGCTACATCCGCCCGACGGCGGGCGTGGTGCTGTCGCCCGATGGGATGGTGTGTTCCGGATGGATGGCGAAGTACGGCGTGTACGGCGGCGCCATCGCCCTCACCGACCCGGCTACCGGCAAGACCGACCTCATCGAGAATCCGCTGGGCGAGCAGGCAGTGGAAGGGCTGGCGGTGGACGCGAAGTTCCTGTATGTCGGCACCTCGCTGGGCGCCAATGGCTTGCCCAACAAGGTGGGCGAATGGGCGCGCTTCGGCATCATAGATCGCTCCACAAAGGAGGTAGTCCTCCGCCACGAGTTCGAGGGAGCGTCGAGCGTGCGCACCTTCTCCCTGGATGCCGATACCGGTCGGCTGGCAATGGCAGTAGCCGGGCGCCTGCATCTTTTTGACACGCGCTCGCGCACGTTCGTCCCGGTGCCCACCGACGCACTCGGCGTAGGCAGTCGCAT
>CAKZNX010000381.1 GCA_937132045.1 uncultured bacterium | reverse complement strand
CGCGCGTTGTGTATGAGAAAAATCCACTGGCAGAGGTCATCTGCCAGTTGCGCTACCCGACGATTTTCAGGATAGGGGCGGAGGCGCCTGTGCAGTTCCAGGAGACAATCAAAGCACATTTTCCCATTGCCCAGCAGAAGCAGATTGTGTCGCAGGTTCCGCCGGAGCTGGTGTCGCTTTTGCCTGATGCCGTCTCCCGCAATCTTCCTGTGATTTCCGCTTTCGACTTCACGACGCGCGATGGTGCATGCACCGTCACGCTAACTCGGGATTTTCTTGCGCTGGCGACGAAACGATACGAACGCTGGGAGTGGTTCCAGGAAAATCTGCGGATAGCGCTAGACGCCTTGCAGAAAGCGTTTTCGGTTCCTTTCTTCGTGCGCGTGGGATTACGCTATCAGAATGTTATCTCACGCTCATCGCTCGAGATGGAACAGGTATCCTGGTCATTATTGCTCAATCACTGTGTTGCGGGTGAACTGGCGGATGACAACGTTGCGGAAGACGTGCGTGAAAGGTTCGTGGTTAGCATGTTGCAGCTGGGAGAGTATGGAGCGTTTGTTCGCCTGCAGCACGGGCTCGTGATGTACCAGAGGGATGTTCACCGGCAGACGGAACTGTGCTATCTGATTGATGCAGACCTGTATACTGAGGAACAGACGGAGGTTGATAATGTCTGGTATGTACTCGCCTATCTTAATCGGCAGGCAGGTAATCTCTTCCGGTGGTGTATCTCGGATCGCCTTCACCATGCCCTACAACCCCGCTCGCTGGAAGCATGAGGCGACGCGAAGCAGTCAGGTGAACGAGCGCGTTTTGACGGTGCAAACTACCACAGCAGGGTCCGAAGACCTGCGTCTGTATCAGTTGAAGCGGTATCTGGAAAGGCTACAGCACACCGCAGATACGTCACACATAGCACAACTGGCGATATCCTTGTGGCAGCAGATTGAACATGCGGTCAAAAGCTATCCAGTTGTAAGCCTTAGCCCCGCTGGGCAGGTTTTGTTCGCGTGGGACCGCGACGAACACCATCTGGAAATCGAGGTGTTCCCTGACGGACACATCGAGGCGTTCTACTACAATCTGCAAACAGCCGAGACGTGGGACCATGATGTCGTTCTCGATCGGATTGACGAGAAATTGCTGGAGTATCTGACCAGGGTGTGATAGGTGTGGCATGATTCAGTGCGGCGAACTTAACGAGCCCATACCCGGTGGCACTCGCGTTTTCCGGCTTGCACGCCCAGAATCCTCGACAGGAGAACCCACATATACAGCTTTCGAGCTCAGTACGGAAGACCGTGTTCAGGAACCTCCGAAGCTGTCTGTGCGGCTGGGTGCACTCACACAACCTGAGCAGGCTCGAGAGGTAATCCCGCACCCGCAAAGTTACACCTTTGCTCTCTACCTGAAGACCGACACCGTCCGCACCATTCATCAACGTCTCCCAGGTCCGCCTCAGATGATTACTCCGCTAGATGTAGTTTGGGACCCACTGCCGACCCCGCCACAGTATAGTCACCGTCCGCGATGGTTGGACGGACACTGTGGTGTTACTGGTCTACTGCGTCCTCCACAAATCGAGCGTAAGGTATACAAAACACTCCGGACACTGCTGTTTCGCGCATCGGAGATAGTGAGGCTGTTCTGAGACGAGCGTCTATACTGCTTCTCACACGCCCTCAACCTCGCTTGACAAACCCTCTCCGAAAGGCTACAATCTATCCCTGCAGGGCGCAAACGTCGGTGGGAATGGGGAAGGATGGACGGTTCACTGCCCGCAAAAACGCAATCTCCGCGAGCAACCGCTTCTGCCGCTTTCGCACGTCAGAAAAGTCTGGACGATGAGGTGCGGTTTGTCAAAGGGGTGGGGGAAGCCCTCGCGCAGGTGCTCGCCAAGCTGAACATCTACACCGTGTTTGACCTGCTGATGCACCTGCCGCGCCGGTACGAAGA
>CAKZNX010000380.1 GCA_937132045.1 uncultured bacterium | reverse complement strand
CTGGCAGCAGGAAGTATCGGCACTGGTTCCAGTCGTGCGTTCTACCAGGAGCAGGTGCACGTGCAGTGCTACATCTACGGCGACCAGCCGTTCACTGCGTGGGTGGAGATGCAGGGCGACGGCACCAACTGGCAGATCATCTGGTACGGAAGCAGCACCGATGCGACCGTGGACGCAACTGCAGGCACGCGCTACTTCGCGGTTTCTCCGCTGTTCTACGCAATGGGGAGCCGCAACTTCCGTGTACGAGTGAGGAACACCGGTGCTTCTGCTGGTACGTTCCGCGGCGTATTTGTAGCGACATCACTGTAGGAGGCAATGACGATGCGTGTGTATGTGAAGAACGTGACTGAGACACAGGTAACCTACGTGGACATCGACACTGGCGAGCGCTTCACAGTCTCGGTGTCAGCGGTCGGCAAGCTGTTCGGCGAGGTTCCCAAGGTCGGGGATGTGTGGCGGTATGAAGCCAGCAAGCAGGATGAGGTGGCTGAGTACTTCCGACGCTGGCAGCTGGTGGAGCGGGCGTAGTCGCGAGGTGGCTGAGATGGCAATCGTGGTGACAAAGGAAGCGGTGAAGCGCACGGCGGCGATTTCATCCAGCACCTACGATGCGCAGATCGATGCGCTGATAGCCGACCTGACGCCAGTCATCGAATACACCCTTTCAGCAGAGGCGGTAGCAGACCCAGAGTTGACGGCGGTGCTCAGCCGATCGGCTACGGAGATCATCGCCGGGGAGTTTCTGGCACAGCGATTGCGCGAACCGGGCGCTACCGAAGCCTTTGAAGCGGGCAGTGTGCGGGTTGGTGAAAGCCCACAGGCGCACGCCGATCTGCGCGACCCATACGGATTGATGCGGAGGGGCTGGGCGCGGCTGGCGCCATTTTTGAAACCGGTTTACGCGAAGTCCACCACACGCGACCGCGAGCGCAGGGTAACCGAAGAGAGTATGTCGAGCTGGTAGGAGAGAACGATGTCGGCGCGAGCAGAGCGGTTACGAGCACTGGTTCAGCGGCACGGCGAATCGGTCACGGTAAACGGCACGCGCACGGTTCGCGCAGTGGTGTTTGTGGCGACCTCCGGCTTACTGCGCAGCCTTCTGACCGACGCCGACCTGATGACATTCAGCCGTCCTGTGTGGGCTGGTGTGCTAGCGGCGGATGAGACGCTCAACGACGGCGATACCATCTCCCGCGATGGAGTTAGCTTCGTCGTGCGTCGGGTGGTGACGCTGAAGATCGGCAACACGGCTACCGTCAAGGTGGCGTTGTGGAGCCAGTGATGAGGTCACGGCTGAAGTCTGTCTCTCCTGGCAGGTCGCGATGTCGTCGTGCCGAAGGCTTCAGCCGTGATCGCTTCTAACGGTTCCGGGAGGGAGTTTGCTATACTATCTCTGCTGGGCGAATCGGCGGAATGGAACACGACTTCGGAGAAGTGAACCGAGTCATTATGGAAGGCGACATCATACGCGCCGAGGACATCTGGGCAGGATACGGCGACCGCGTGGTTCTGAAGGGCGTGAACCTGAAGATCGCACGCGGTGAGTTTGTCGGTCTGCTGGGACCCAACGGCAGCGGTAAATCCACCCTTCTGCGCGTTCTCAGCGGCGTGCTGAAGCCCTCGCGGGGACGGGTCTGGCTGGACGGTCAGCCGTTGCATCGCCTTCACGCGAAGGATGTGGCGAAGCGGCTGGCGTTTGTACCGCAGCGGGAGGAAGTGGCTTTTGGTTTTACGGCGTGGCAGGTGGTGTTGCTGGGGCGGGCGCCCTACATCGGCTGGTGGGGTAAGGAGTGCGCCGACGATGTGAGGGCTACCCAGCAGGCGATGGAGCGCACGGACTGCCTGTCGGTGGCGGAACGCGCCTTCGGTACACTGAGTGGCGGTGAGCGGCAACGGGTGGTGCTGGCTCGAGGGCTGGCGCAGGCGACTCCCCTGCTTCTGCTGGACGAGCCGCTGACGCATCTGGACGTGACGCATCAGGTGGGCACGCTGTCACTGTTACGTCAGCTCAACCGTGAAGAAGGGCTGACCGTTCTGGCGGCGCTGCACGACATCAACCTGGCGTCGGAGTTTTGTGACCGCCTGCTGGTGCTTCGGCAGGGGCAGGTGGTGGCGGAGGGCACACCGTCGCAGGTGGTCACCCCAAAGTTGCTGGCGCGGGTGTTCGGTCTGGATGCATGGGTGCGCGTGAACCCAGCGACCGGTCGCCCACACGTGTTGCCGCGCACACTGCAGGTGCTGGAGTCGCAAACTGGCAACGGCAGGCGGGTGCACGTGGTGTGCGGGGGTGGTACAGGCTCTGCGTGGATGGGCGCGCTGGTTCGGGCGGGCTGGCAGGTTTCGGCGGGAGTGTTGCACCTGCTGGATAGCGACGAGGAGGTGGCACGTGAGTTGGGCGTAGAGGTCGTCACAGAGGCTCCCTTCACGCCCATCTCGGCGGAGAGCCTGTCGCTTCTGCAGGAGGTGCTGGCGAAGGCGGAGGCGATTGTGGTGGCGCCGGTGGCGTTCGGCTACGGTAACCTGGCAAACCTGCAGGCGACCGAGGAGGCACAGCGTGCGGGCAAGCGCGTTCTGCTGGCGGAGTGCAACTGGCACGAACGGGACTTCGCGGGTGGTCAGGTTACGGAGCTGGTCGGGCGACTGAAGGCGAACGGCGCCGTGCTGGTGCGAACCCCCGAAGAGGCGGTAGCGGCGCTGGCGCCAGATGGGCAAACCGGGTAGGGGCGACTCTGCCCGCACGGAGGCGAACATGAGCATAACGGCATGGTGGCGCCGCGTGAGGCGGCGTGAACTGCACAGGGAGCAGGCGGCGGTCGAGATACCCGCCGCCTTTCGTTATGGTTGTGCGCTGGACGAGGATGACCTTTTGCGGACACGCGGCGAGCGCGTATACGACGAGATGTTAACCGACGCGCAGGTGCAAGCTGCGCTCACCGTGAAGAAGTTCGGGATACTGGATGCGGACTGGCAGATTGTGCCGGGCGGCGAGGACGAGGCGTCACTGCAGGCGGCGGATCTGGTGCGCTTCGCGTTGGGGCGCCTGCGTGGTTCGGTGACACGCATCCTGCTGAACGCGCTGGATGCACTGGCGCACGGTTACTCGGTGCAGGAAATCAACTACGCTCTGTGCGACGAGGAGCCGTGGCGCGGGTATGTGGTGTGGCACAGCATCAAGAGCAAGCCACCGCGACTATTCCGTCTGCAGACCGACGAGTACCGCAACCTGCGCGCCCTGTATCTGCGGTTGCCCGGTGCCGAAGAGCGACCGCTTCGCGCCGAGAAGTTCCTCATCTACTCGTACAACGGAACCTACGAGTCGCCCTTTGGTCGCAGCGACCTGCGCGCGGCATACAAGCACTGGTGGGCAAAGCAACTGCTGTTGAAGTTCTGGTTGCTGTCGCTGGAAAAGTTCGGTGCGCCGACGGTGAAGGGGGTCGTGCCCCGCCACGTGCCCGATGCGGAGCGGCAGGAACTGCTGAGGGTGCTGGATCGGCTCCAGCAGGAGACGGCGGTGGTGTTGCCGGAGGATGTGCAGGTCGAGTTGCTGGAGGGCAAATCGCCGATGGGCGCGGCGTATCTTCAGGCGGTGCAGTTCCACAACAGGGAGATTTTACGGGCGATACTGGGTCAGACTCTGGCGACGGACGAGGGTCTGCGCATCGGTTCGCTGGCGCTGGGGCAGGTGCATTACCGGGTGATGCAGATGGTGTTGCGCGTGTTGCGCCGCGAGCTGGCAGAGGAAGTGATCGAAGCGCAGCTGTTCCGCAGGCTGGTGGAGCTGAACTTCGCCGAGGCGAAGGTGCCGCGATTCGTGTGGCTGGAACGAGAGTCGCCAGCAGAGTAGCCGATGCGATGCGTACCCGGGAGCTCTTTGCCTCTCTGATTTATACGGGTTTTTACCGCTGGCGTAAGGTATTTCGGTAATTTGTGCAGTCGGTATGGCACTCTTCCTGCAGTGAATGTGCAGTGCATGAGACTAATAACAAGGAGGAGTGTCTGATGACGCGATGGTTTCTCGCTGTGGTTCTTGGGGTGTGGCTTGCCGGTGGGGCGCACGCGGTCACCATCAGCCTGCACAGCTACGACAAGAACTACACCGGCGACGCGATTATCGACGGCAGCACCCACTGGGTATACATCGGAGCGTTCAAGCTGAACATCAGCGGCTATACGATGCCCAAGGAGGCATGGTGTGTGGACCTAAAACAGCCTGTCGCCAGTGGGTCGTGGAACGCCGTGCAGAAGAGCACCACTCCCACCGCGCTGGATGACGGACGTCGCGCCGACCGGGCGATGGGTGCGCTGTGGGTCAACCGCCCGGCAGCGACCGACGCAATGGGGCGAGCGGCTCTGCAGGTGGCTATCTGGGAAGCGCTTTACGACGGCTTTGGCGCCGATCCGTTCGGCTCGGGAAGGTTTCGCCTGAGCAGAGTGTTCAACGGAACGAACCGCTCGTCCACCAACAGCGCCGTACTCGCGCTGGCGCAGAGCTATCTGCAGGCGTGGGGCGGGCTTGGCGTGGTGAACGGCACGCTGTACGACGCGCCATTGCCCGGTAGCGGCATCCGCTCGCAGGATTTCATCCTGACTCCAGACGGCAGTTTCCAGCCGCAAGCGATTCCGGAGCCTGCCACTCTGTCGTTGATGTCGCTCGGTCTGTTGAGCATCGGCACATTGCTGAAACGCCAGAAGCAGTAAACCAGACACACGGGGCATGGCGGATTGTCGCCATGCCCCTGCTTTTTTGTTTTGAGAGGCTATTCGTCGCCGATGGCGCCGAAATTCCTCACCAGAATGCCGAAGTCAAACAGGGTGACTTCCTCGTCGCCGTCGAGGTCTGAATCGGGGTTCCAGTTCGGATCGCCGGGTATCGAGCCAAACGCCGCCACCAGCGCGCCAAAGTCGAACAGCGTGACCTCGTTGTCACCGTCGATGTCGCCACTGGTCAGCGCCACGTTGACGCCCGTCACATCGGCATTGCTGACGGTGACCGGAACCACCACCCTCAGCCAGCGGCTCGCCTTGAAGGCGATGTCGTAGTCGCCGGGCGCCACGTCGGTCAACGCATACCCGCCCTGCGCATCCAGGTTCACCACTTCCGAGCGCACCACCGTGCCGCCCCGCCGCAGTTCGATGCTCACCGGTACCTGCGTGACGTCACCCGCGAAATCGCCGAGAGTGACAACACCGCTAACTCTAAAACCGGGCGGCAGGATGTTGTGCAGGACGCCGATATACACGATGTCCGCGTCGAAGCGTCCTGTGGGGTATGGCTGGTTGGGAGCGTCGGCGAGCGGACCCTGGACGGGCACGAAGCCGCTGCCGCCTCCCAGAATGACGTTACCCTGCCCACTGGAACTGTCCACTCTGTCGACGGAAATCAGGTTGGCAACGAGAATGGCGTCGATGCTTTCGCCATCTGCCAGCCCGAAGTCGTCCAGATTAAACGCCGTCGCGAACACCAGGTAGCTGGGGCTGAAGCTGTTGGCGAACTCGTAGCGCCAGCTGCTAAACTGCGTTTCACCCTTCTTGCGCACCGCCACCATGAATGCCTCCGGTGCCAGCGCGGAGCCGACCTCGTATACCACGAAGTCCTCACCTGGACGGTTGGGAAGGCGCATCCCCTGCCAGTCCACGTAGATGGTCTTGCGGATGACCGAGTCGCCCAGCTCCACGAACCTTGGATTACCGGTCGGGCTCATGCCGGTCATCAGCCATCCGAAGGTCCGGGTGCGGTCGAAATCGGTGTCGATCAGGAACTGAGAGTCGAAGATGTTGAAGCGGTTGAGTTGCGGTGGATCGTAGGGGAGCACCTGCTTGATGCCGTTGGCGACATCCCATGTGTAACCGCCGACGCTATACGTCTGCGCCGAACCGGGTTGTGACCCGACAAGTGTCAGCAATGCCACTCCCGCCAGCGCGCACGTGGCAAAGAGCCGCGATGAGAACATGCTTGCAATCCCTCCTCTCGGACAAAATGTGGAAACGGTATAATCTCCTCTTCATTATACCTACTATGCACAAAGCGTACCAAAAACCTGCTATTTACCGGTTATCTCGGCAAAGAGCGGTAGAAATCACTGTTTCATGATGCGCCTCACAGTTCAGGCAGAACGGTCATTGAGGCGCCCCGTACGGCTTGTCGGCATTTATGAGGACACTGTATCGTTTCATTCAAGTGCGCAAAGTATGCTATACTAAGGAAGGGGAAAACTCCGCAGGAGAGTTGCAATGACGTGGCATCATACCACCGTCGTCGCGGCGCGCCGCAACGGGCAGGTCGCTCTCGCAGCCGACGG
>CAKZNX010000379.1 GCA_937132045.1 uncultured bacterium | reverse complement strand
TCGCTTCGCTCCTCGCAATGACACGGAGAGTGCACGCGGGATTGGTTCCTCGCTTCGCTCCTCGCAATGACACACAACGGCTCGGCAGAGGGTTCCTCGCCCTCCATGGGCTTCTTCAGGGACAGCTCAGAGTTGTGCTGAGAGAAAAAAAGATCCCCCTCGTCCGGGCTCTTGCCGAGACGAGAGGGACGCAACGTCGTGGTGTTACAGCTCGCGCGGTCCTCCACCTCCGGCAGGTCCGCCCGGACCGCCGCCGGGTCTACCGGGTCGCATACCAGGTCCCATACCAGGCATCATGCGCGGGAACTGGAACGGCTTGCCCTGCATCTTCTTCCACTGCTCCTGCTGCTCAGCAGTCAGCACCGCCAGAATCTCTTTGTCCATCTGCTGACGCAACTGCTGCATCTGCTGTCCCAACGCCTGCCAGTCCGCACCGGGTCCTCGCCCCTGCTGGAACAGCTGCATCTGCTTCTGCTGGTATTGCGTGCCAATTTCCTGAATCTTCTTCTGCTGTTCCTCGCTCAGCTTCAATTCTTTCGCCACGTCTGAGCGCCGCAGAGCCATAGCGCCCTCTGCCTGCAGCTGCAGTTCGCGCAGACGGGACTTTTGCCCAGGCTGAAGAATCTTGCTGATTCCCTCGTCCCACTTCTGCGTCGCCTGCTCCATCATTTTCTGGCGCTGTTCGGGGGTGGCGTCGCGCATTTGCGGCATCAACGCCTGCATCTGCTCGCGCTGCTGCATCATCAGCTGCCCGATCTGCTGTAACTGCTGTTCGGTGATGCCCAGCTCCCTCTGCACCTCCGGCATCATCAACAGCCCAAAGCCACCACCCATGCCGAACCCCATGCCCCAGCCGCCCATACCACGCGGCTGACGACCGCCCGGTCCCCCCGGACCAGGCTGGGCAAGTGCTGTGCCCACCAGCGCCAGCACCAGAAAGGTTGCCATCAGTCGTCTCATGTCTGTTTCACCTCCTCACTCTTAGTGACGCAGCAATTCGCCGCTGGTTTTATCCTGCAGTTCCTTAGTACAACCTCTGGTACAATGCAATTAATACGTGTCTGGAGGTCATTCCTGTGAGCGTTCTGCATGGACAATCTGCACCCGACTTTGCTCTTACCGCAAGCGACGGCACCACCGTGCGCCTGTCTGACCTGCGCGGGAAAAAGGTGGTTCTCTACTTCTACCCAAAAGACGATACGCCCGGCTGTACGAAGGAAGCCTGTTCCTTCCGCGACAACCTTGGCGTGCTCCAGACTATGGGGGTGGCGGTGCTTGGCGTCAGCGCGGATAGCGTGGCATCGCATCAGAAGTTCGCTCAGAAGTACGGGCTGAACTTTCCTTTGCTGGCAGATGAAGGCGCTCAGGTAGCCACCGCATACGGCGTCTGGAAGGAGAAACAGCAGTACGGCAGGCGCTATATGGGTATCGAGCGCACCACGTTCCTCATCGACGAAAACGGCATCATCCGCAAGATTTTTCCGAAAGTGAAAGTGGATGGACACGTCGAAGAGGTCATCGAGGCGATCCGTTCTCTGGAGGAACAGCAATGAAACGATTCGCGCTGTTCACGCTGGTTCTGCTGATGATAGGCACGATGCCAGCAGGATGGGCGCAGGCGCCGAAGGTTCCCGAGAGCGTGCAGAAGGCAAATGAGGTGCTCACCGCTCTGGCGGATATCGACATCCTGCTGGTGCTCACCTCGCTCAAGTTGAACAGGGAGCAGACTAGCAAGATAAAGCCCCTGCTGGAGCAGGCGCAGAGCGACCTGACACGCATGGAGGAGCGTAACGCGCAGGCTTTGCTTAACCTTCGGGAGGAGGTGCTGGCGGCGCGGAAGGAGGCGCTAAAAGGCAGGACGCCCTCCGAAGAGCTCCGTAAGAAACTGCAGGAAGCGGATACCGCCGCAGTGCAACTGCGCATCAAGACGGTGGATCAGGTGGTGCGCACCCTGTGGGCGAAGCTCGATGGTATCCTGACGGACTCGCAGAAGCAGACCATTTACAATCAGGCACGCGAGCAGATGCGCAACCTGCGTCGCCCCGATGTGGACAAAGTGAGCCGGCAGGAACTCGGGCAGTTCTTTGCACAGGACGTTTTGCTGTCTCCGCGTACTTTGCCTCTGCTGGAGGAGCTGCTGAAGTCGGCTGAATGAGCCACACTGCCATCGAGCCATCCAGCGTCCGGCGCAACATCATCGCCATCATCGGTGATGTGGCGTTCTTCATGGCGGGGTTTGCCTGTTTTGACCCCACCACCGTCATGCCTCAATTCCTGCGGGAGCTGGGCGCCTCGCCGAAATTGATCGGTCTTATCACTGGGCTGCGGTTGCTGGTGCTGTTCGCCACTCAGCCGTACGTGGCGCATCGCGTTCATGGCAGAAGACGCATGAAGCCTTTCCTCGTGACGGCGTGCGTGGTGGGCAGGCTCCCGATGTTTGTGCTGTTCCTTATCGTCTGGTCCGCCGGACACAACCACGCGCTGGTGCTGTGGTCGTTCGTCTTCTTCACGCTGTTGTTCATCGCCTCGGACGGCTTCTGTCTGGTGCCGTGGACGGAAATCATCGGCAAGTCGATTCCTGTCACTGTGCGTGGGCGGTTCTTCGGAGCGATGCAGACGGTCTCTTCGCTGGCGGCGCTGTCGGCGCCGTTGCTGGTCAGTCGCATCCTGAGTATGCGCTCACTGGAGTTTCCGCGCAACTACGCTCTGCTCATCCTGCTGTTGGCTACCGGGTTACTGCTGTCTCTGCTGATGCTTCTGCTCATACGAGAGGCGGACGCGCCACCGCAGGACGACCCCAACCGCTCCTTCAGGGAACACCTCCGACGCATTCCCAGCCTGTGGCGCGGCGACCCCGCCCTGCGCTGGGTGCTGGTCACGCAGTTCCTGCTGGCAGGAGGGGGCGTTGCCTCGAGTTTTTATGTACTGTTTGCGCGCGAGCGATTCGGTCTGCCCGAATCGTACGTTGCTATCTACCTGACGGCTCAGACTCTGGGAGCAGTGCTCACCGGACCGCTGTGGGGGTGGATGGCAGACAGGCTGGGGGCGGTACGCGCTCTGAAACTGGTGGTCTCTTTGGCGATTGTGCCCCCGCTGGCGGCGCTGACGATGCCGGTTGCGTGGGGATTTGTGCTGGTGTTCGCGTGCCTCGGTGCGCTCGGATGGACCCTGTGGAACGCCTTCACCAACGCTATCCTCTCCATCGCTCCCCCAGCGGAACGCCCGACCTACATCGCCCTGCAGAACTTCATGAACCTGCCCGCCGCTACCACGCCCTTCATCGGCGGCTTGATTGTGAGCGGGGCGGGCTACCCCGCTGCGTTCATCACCACCGCCGTGATGGTCAGCCTCGGGCTGTGGAGCGCGTACCGCATCCCCGAGGTTAGCCCACCGTAACGCTTCTACTTGCGCCAGTAGTCGCCATGCGCGTAGCGATAGGTGGGCAGCTCGGTGCCAGGTGTCCACTGCACCGTGAACGGAGCAGGTGGATTGTAGACGTATGGCTCCTCTTCTGCGATGTGGTCCGCCTGTTTTCGCTTCTCGATGCAGCTGAGCAGAACGCGCTGTTTGAGCGGAATATACTCCGGCACGTGCGGACCCAGCTCCTGTTCCACATGCGCGGGGCGGAACTCGTAATACACCACCCGGCGCAGTTTGTCAGACAGGTTGTACGGCGAGCCGTGCAGCAGCAGGATGTTGTGGAACAGCACAGCTCCCGCCTGCATCAAAACGGGAACTGCGCCCGAGGCGCGAAAGTGTTCCCTGTTCAGGTCGGCGTCGCGATGGGCAGACATCCACTCCTGCACCTGCTCGGCACTCCACTTGTGACTGCCCGGGATGACCCAGAGGCAGGTATCTTCGTCCGCCTCATCCAGGTAGAAGTCCACATTGAAGATGGGAGTATCGCCCACGCACTCGGTGCCTGCGTCGCGATGCCAGGGCACTATAATGCCTTCGCCGGGCATCTTCAGCACCATCGAGTCCCACGTCGGAATCAGGTCTTTGCCGATGAGTTTCTCCACCGAGCGCAGGATAAACGGGTGCCCGAGCAGCACCTTCATCTCATCCCGCTTGTCGATGACGTACTCGATGCGCCGTAGTACCGGCTTACCCGTATTCGGTCCGGTGCCGTACATGTAGTCGGGGTCGTCGCGGACGGTTTGTGCGCCGTAGTCGGTGAGCTCCTGCATTGCCTGCTGGATGCGCCTGAGCTCCTCGCCCTGCAGAACCGAGCGAACAATCAGGTAGCCGTCGTCCAGAAAGAACTGCTTCTCCTCATCCGAGATGACGGAACGTTGGGGTGTGCTCACCAAAACTCACCTCCTTTGCATGGTCAGGTCGTCCGGTTCACGCAATTCCCACCTGCACAGGGTCCAGTAACAGCGGGAAGAACTGTCCCTGCATCTTCTCGCCCGGTGGGATGGGTGGTACTCCTTCCAGCGGCGGCTGGTCGGAAGCAGACTTCACGCCGTCGCGGAAGACGTTGATGACCGTCGCCCGGCGCGGGCGCTCGGAGCGGTTCACCCCGGAACCGTGCACCACCATCGCATGATGAAACGAACACTCGCCCTTTTTCAGCTCTACCACCACCGGCTTGAACTGCGCCTTTTGGTCGTCGGTGAGCACATTCATGATGGCGTCCATGTCACCCGCCAGTCCGGTGATAGGCAGGAGCTCCCAGCGGTGACTGCCGGGCACGTACATCAGTCCACCATTCTCTTCGGTGGCGTCGTCCAGCCCGATCCAGCAGGTGAGGTGAGCCTGCGGCTGGGTGCG
>CAKZNX010000378.1 GCA_937132045.1 uncultured bacterium | reverse complement strand
GAGGCGCAAAAACGCACCGAAGAGACCGTCGCAAGGCTCGGTGAGCGCATGGACGAGCTGGCGCTTAATCAGAGAGCGATGCAGTCGGAAATGCTGGAGGTGAGGCGCGCCATTCGTGAGCTTGCCGAGGCTCAGCGCAAGACCGAAGGCTATCTACAGATTGTGGCACGCAAGCAGGAGGCTGTTGCCAAACAGTGGGGCGGGCTGTCGTTCTCTCTGGACTACACGCTGGAGAACGAGGCATATCGCCATCTACCTTCCCTGCTCGAGCGTGATTACGGATTGGTGGTGGAAGGCAGATTGAAGCGCGAGCTGTTTGAGGACGCCACCGGCTTGCTGGAGGTCAACATCTACGGCACGGCACGCCAGAACGGGGAACATGTTGTCGTGGTGGGCGAGAGCAAAGTGCAGCTGTCGCGCAAGGACGTGGAACAGTTTGTCCGCCGAAAGCTGCCGCGTCTCCAGAAGCTCTTCGGCAAGGTGTTTCCTGTTATCGTCACGCACATGACCTCGCAGCTGGGAGTGAAGGAATACGCCACCAGCCAGGGCGTCGCGATCTACTACTCCTACGACTTCTAGACCCATTGCGTCCTCCCGATTGTCGGGAGGACGCTCCCTGCCGCTACTCCGAGGCGGAAGCAGTGGTCATCACACTGGTCAGCCACCAGGTGACCATGATACCGGCAACCAGCATCGTCATGCCCGCCGTGACATAAGGGGCACTCATGCCAAGATGCCCGAAACTCCAACCTCCCCACAGCGGACCCAGCACGCGGGCAAGACTGCTGAGCGATTGCGTGACGCCGAACACCTCACCGCGGCGATTGGGAGGCGCCATCCGCGAAATCAAGCCGTTTAGGCTCGGTCCTGCCACACCGCCACCCATCGCCAGCAGCGCCAAAACTGCCATCAGCCCGCCCACACCCGGCGCAAACGGTATCAGGAAAAGCGCAGGAGCCTGAAGAAGGTAACCGCCCAGGAGCAGTCGACTATCGCCAAACCGCGAGCTCAGTCGCCCTACAAGACCACCCTGCACCACAGCGCCCAGAATGCCCAGATACGCGAACAGGTACCCACACTCTCGCTGATCCATCCCGAAGCGGTGCTTCATCAAAAGCACGAAGGTGGACTCCAGATTCGCAACCGCAAACACCGCCACGAACAGTACCAGTGTTAACAGTCCGACGTGCGGTAGCGTCAAAACCCGAGGCAGGTCGCGCAGAGGGACTGCGTACCAATCGCCCGAATGTCGTCGGTTCTCAACGGGGAGGCTTTCCGGCAGGCGCAAGCAAGCGCTGAGCCAGTTCATGCCAGCCATCGCTGCTCCGGCCACCCCGATAGCGAGGTTTCCTCCCCATGCTCCCAGCACGCCACCAACCGCCGGACCCAGAATGAAACCCACACCAAAAGCCGCCCCGATCATGCCCATGGCGCGGGTGCGATCCTGCGCTGGGGTCACATCGGCGATATAAGCCTGTGCCGTGGAGAT
>CAKZNX010000377.1 GCA_937132045.1 uncultured bacterium | reverse complement strand
CGCCTGCATCTTTTTGACACGCGCTCGCGCACGTTCGTCCCGGTGCCCACCGACGCACTCGGCGTAGGCAGTCGCATTGCCGGGCTGGGTGATGGCAAAGCATACTACGGCAGTGGCAAGGCAGTGATCAGAGTGGACATGCGTACCGGCAAAGCCGAGCAGGTAGCTGAACTGCCCGCGAACGTGAGCAACGTCGCTGTGGCAACGGATGGCACGCTTTACGCTTCCTGCGGAGCAGATGTCTACAGGATAAGGTGGACGAAATGAGCAACGATGCCGATGGCGCATCTCCTGTTGGCGTCTGCGTCCTGCCGCCGCGCCCTCGAAACGCCGCACGCACGGTCAGTTACGGGCACTACATCCACGAAATACTGGCACATGCGGGCATCTGCTACGCGCCTCTGAGTGTGGACGCTGTGGAAGGGGCATTGCCCACGCTCCGTCTGCTCGTCACGGTGGGCGATACACCCCTGCCCCAAGGGACATTGCGGTCCATCTTCAGCTGGGTGACTGCAGGCGGGGCATGGCTTGCCGTTGGCGGCACGGCAGGTGCGCCTGAAATGTTCGGGGTGGAGGAAGAGCCTGCCAGTTATTCCGGCTGGGGTTCCACCACTGGCACACTGGGCGAAGGCTACCTGCAGGTGACCTCCTCAGAACATCCTGCCCTGCAGCACATTCCGATTGCACTTCACTTCTTCAACGGCGTGCCGGTGCGAGTGAAGGAGGGCGCCGCACTGGCGCAGATAATGGACGCGCACCAGCGCGAAACTGCAAGGGCAGGTGTGGTGCAGCGCCAGCTGAGCAGGGGGATGTGTCTGCTCATTGCCCCGGACATCACGGGCACCGTGGTGCGCATTCAGCAGGGGGTGTGCATCACGCGCGATGGCGTTTCCGCCCCCGACGGCACCGCCCCAATCGGCGACGACATGCTGAAATCCAGCGATGGCGGAGTGCTGGACTGGTGGTTCGACCGCCAGCCGGTGCCCGGTGTGCCCGGGTTGAGCGCGTTCCTGCACCCCGTTGCCGACCTCTGGCGCGATGTGGTCATCCGATCGTTGCTGTATCTCGCGCAGAGGCAGAACGTGGTGCTTCCGGTGCTGTGGCTGTATCCGCGCAACCTGCCCGCGCTCGCCCACCTGTCGCACGACACCGATGGAAACGACCCGGCGCAGGGCGCCATGATGCTGGAGGTTCTGCAACAGGCGGGCATCCATTCCACATGGTGCGTCATTCCGCCGGGCTACCCAACGTCCCTCATCGAGCGCATCCGACAGGAGGGGCATGAGCTCGCCATGCACTTTGACGCAGTCGAAGAGGGCACTATCTGGGACGAGGGCGCGTTTCACGAGCAGTGGCGGTCGCTCACCCGGCTGTTCGGAGGCGAAGCTCCCGTGAGCAACAAGAATCACTACCTGCGCTGGGAGGGCGATACCGAGTTCTTCGAGTGGTGTGCACGGCGGGGCATCGGGCTGGACCAGTCCAAAGGACCGTCCAAAGTGGGGGAAGCCGGTTTCAACTTCGGCACCTGCCATCCCTATTTCCCGATAGACCCCCGTGGCAACCGCATGGACGTGCTGGAACTGCCCACGCTGACGCAGGACCTTAACGTCTTTGCGCCTGACGCCCTGCTCGACCCGCTGGTGAACGCCGTGGCTCGCTGTCATGGTGTCCTGCACCTGCTGTTCCATCCGGCGCACGTGGACAAACCGGGCATCGCCGACACCATTCTGAAAGCGGTGCAGTGTGCGCAACAGGCGGGCATGGAATGGTGGACGGCACGGCGAATCAACGAATGGGAGCGCGCCCGACGCACCGTGCGCTGGAAAGGATACTCGGTGGAGAACGGAACGCTGTCGGTGAAGGTCTGCGCGGAGACACCTCTGCCCGAGGCGACCCTGCTCTTCACGGCGCCGGATTTGGAGATAGAAGCCGATGGGGAGCCTGCTGTCCATCTGCAATCGGCTGAACGCTGGGGCTTCGCGATGACAACAGTAACCCTGAATCTGCACGCTCAGCGCACGCTACGGGTGCGCAGGAGGGACGAACCATGAGCCACGACGATCTGCCAGCCATTGCCGGCGGCGAACCGGCAAAGCGCACGCCGTTCGGTAGAGAGAAGCGTTACGGCGAGGAGGAG
>CAKZNX010000376.1 GCA_937132045.1 uncultured bacterium | reverse complement strand
GGAGGACATCTCCGCCGAAAACACCCTGCCCTCCACGGCGATCGCACAGGCAGAGATCCAATACGAGGGCAAAGGACCCGTTGGCAGCAAGCAGCGCGAAGGACTGCTGACCAAACTGCTAAAGTGGCTCTTCTGAGCGGAGGTCGGGTGGTGAAGATGAGGATTCTGTGCATTGCGATAGCGCTGTTCGGATGTGTCGCCCTTGCGTGGGCATCGCCCGATGTTCGCCTGAAGGACATCGCGCAGGTGCACGGCGCGCGTGGAAACCAGCTGATCGGCTACGGGCTGGTGGTGGGTCTGGAGGGCACCGGCGACAGCAAAGGCACGCTGTTCACCACGCAATCGGTGGCGAACATGCTTCAGCGGTTCGGCATCAGCGTGGCACCGGCGCAGATGAAGGTGAAGAACATCGCCGCGGTGATGGTCACTGCCGACCTGCCGCCGTTCGCGCGCGAGGGTAGCCGTATCGACGTGGTGGTCTCGTCCATCGGCGATGCGCGTGCCCTGCAGGGAGGCACTCTCCTCCAAACTCCGCTGATGGGCGCCGACGGCAACGTGTACGCGGTGGCGCAGGGACCGGTGTCAGTGGGCGGCTTCGGAACGTCGTCAGGCGGCTCCTCTCAGCAGAAGAACCACCTGACAGTCGGGCGCATTCCCGCAGGGGCGATTGTGGAGCGCGAGGTGCCCGCCAGCGTGGTGCGGGAGAACAACGTGCTCATCACACTCAACACACCCGACTTCACCACCTCAGCGCGGGTTGCCTCAGCCATCCGACAGAAGTATCCACAGACCATGCCCCGTGCGCTGGATGCCAGCACCATCCGCCTGGACCTGAGCGGCGAAGATCGCGAGGACGTGGTGACGCTGATCGCAGCCCTGCAGGAGATCACGGTTCAGCCTGACACACCGGCTCGAGTGGTCATCAACGAACGCACGGGCACCGTGGTGCTGGGCGGTAACGTCACTCTCAGCCCAGCCGCAGTCGCGCACGGCAACCTGACCGTTCGTATCGAGGCGCGCACGCAGGTGTCTCAACCGCCTCCGTTGTCGGGCGGAGCGACCGTCGCGACCACCCGCCGCGATGTAAAAGCCACCGAGGGCGCTGAACGCCTGATCGCCCTGCCTGAGGCAGTATCGGTAGACCAGATTGTGAAAGCGCTCAACACTCTGGGCGTTAGCCCGCGCGACCTGATGTCCATCCTGCAGGCGCTGAGGGCAGCAGGCGCGCTACACGCAGAGATTGAGGTGCAGTGATGCGTGTGGAAGCACAACAGAGCATCGAGGTGCAGAGGCAGCGCCTCCGCGAGGCTGCGCGGCAGATGGAAGCGCACTTCCTGCACCACCTGCTGAAGGCGATGCGGCGCACGGTTCCGTCTGCGCACACCAGCTACGCCGCCCAGATGTACACGGACATGATGGACGAGGCGCTGGCGAAACAACTGGCAGAGAGCGACCGGTTTGGTTTGGGCAAATTGCTATACGAGCGGCTGAGCCCGTATCTGCAGGCATCCGAATCCACGTCGGGAGGGGATGGCAATGACGAGAGAGGATAACGAGACCTGGCGCGAACTTCTGAACAACCTGCGCGAACAGCGCCGGCGCATCCAGACGCTGATCCGTTTGAGCCGGGAACAGACGCGCGTTCTGGCGGAAGCGGACGTGCAGCGCTTGGCGGAGATCACTCGTGAGCAGGCACAGAACCTGGACGAGATCGACGCCATCGAGCACGAGCGCCGACAGCTGATACGTCGGCTTGGCGAGAAGCTGGCGCTTCACGTTGAACCACCCACGCTAACGGATTGTGTGCGCCTCGCGCCCGATAATGTAGCGCGAACCCTGAAGTGGCTTCAGAACGAGCTGGTGCGAGACATTCACCATCTGCAGACCCTGAACGATCGCAACCGGCTGCTGGTGAACTGCGCAGCGGAGACGGTGAACACGTGGCTGGCTGTGGTAGTGAACGCGGCGGCGAACCAGATGAACTATCGTTCCCAACCACCCGGGCAGGCGGTGGTGCTGGACACGGAGGTGTAAGCAAGGTGCCCTGGACCTTTTTCGGACTGGAACTGGCATCGCGTGCCCTGCAATCGATGCAGCTTGCCATGAACACCACCGGGCACAACCTGGCAAACGTCAACACGCCGGGCTACTCCCGTCAGCGCGTGAACCTGACGACAACCGACCCGCAGGTGCTCGAGGGCGTCCGAACGCTGTTCATGGGCAGTGGCGTGCGGGTGGAAAGCATTCAGCGTATCCGCGACATCTTTCTGGACGCACGCGTTGCCAGCACCAGCAGTGAATATCAGCGCCTTCACACCCTCTCCACTCGCCTAACCCAGGTGGAGGATGTTTTCAGCGAGCCGACCGATGCCGGTTTGTCGAGGCAGATTACGGCGTTTTTCAATGCCTTTCAGGAACTCTCCGCCAACCCTGAAAACGTTGGCGTGCGTGCCAGCGTGTACCAGCAGGTGGAGGGCATGACGCGCACCTTTCGCCAGCTGGCAGGCAGGCTGGACGAGATGATGGCGGAGATGGAACAGCGCATCCAGACAACCGTGGGCGAAATCAACGCCATCGCCCGCAGTATTGCCGAGCTGAACGTGAAGATACGCTACCACAAAGCGCTCGGTAGCACGCCCAGCGACCTGCTGGATAAGCGCGCGAACCTGATCGACAAGCTTTCGGAATATGTGGGGGTACGCGCCGCCGAACTGCCCGACGGCACTGTGCGAGTGTCGCTGGGAGAGTTCGTGCTGGTGGAGGCGGAACGCGCCAACGCCCTGCCAGACGGCATCGACTACATCGGCAAACTGCTCAGCGACGGCGCCAGCAACTACGCGCGCATCGACGGCGGAAGCGTACGCGGGCTGATGGACGGCATGGAGTATGTCAGCATGTACCGCTCCCGGCTGGACAGGCTGGCAGCAGAGATTGTCCGCTCGGTAAACGCCATCCATGAGACGGGCTATGCGCTGAACGGCAACACCGGCTACCGACTGCTGGAAGGCACCGACGCCATCACCATCCGCCTCAGCGACGACGTTGCCAACATCAACCATCTCGCGGCTGGCACCACACCCGCGCCCGGCGACGGTAACAAGGCACTGGAGATTGCCCGCCTGCGACTGCAGGCACTGGCAGCGCTGGACGATAAGACGATACCGGACTTCTACGCCGCGCTGGTTGCCCAGCTGGGACAGCACGCGCGTTCGGCATCGACCGGGCAGGAGAACCAGCAAATCATCCTGCAGAACCTTCAGGCAGAACGGGAAGCCGTCTCCGGGGTGAATATGGACGAGGAGATGGCAAACCTATTGCGCTATCAGCGCAGCTATCAGGCGGCGGCGCAGCTGGTCGCCGTGATGGACAGCGCTATCGCCGACCTGATAGCCGCCTTCGTGGGACGCCGATAATGTTGGGGGTGAGCAGTTATGCGTGTCAGTACCGCACAGATGCTGAACGCCATGCAGCAGGCGATGGAGCGTAACTACCTGCGCTATCATGAGGCGCAGCAGACGGTCATCACCGGCAAACGCATCCGGCGCCCGTCCGACGACCCGTTTGGGGCGTCACTGGGCATCACCCTGCATCGCCTTCTGCAGGAGAGCGAGCAATACAAACGCAACTTGACCACCGCGAAGAACTTCCTGTCCATCACGGACGTGGCACTGGAGAACCTGAACGACCTGATACGCGAGGTAAAGAGTTTGGCGGTTCAGGCTGCCACCGACACTCAGAGTGCTGAGGGGCGCGCCGCCATCGCGCAGCAGATTCAGCAGATACTGGCGGAAGTGGTAAGCATCGCAAACAACACCACCTACGGCGATCGTTTCATCTTTGGTGGGCTCCAGACCAAGCGCGCGCCGTTCAGCGTTGCCGGCGATATTCTACAGTACCATGGCGACGACGGCACCATGAATGTGGAGATCAGCCCGGCGGTGGTGATGGGCATCAACGTGCAGGGTGTGCCTTTAATCACCGGCATCTACAAAGCCATTGCCCAGATCAAGCGCTATGTGGAAACCAGCAATATCGAACTGTTGTCGCGAGAGGGTCTGCAGGAACTGCAGAACCAGCTGGATAACCTGTTGCGTACGCGCGCTGTGGTGGGCAGTAAGATACAGCAGGTCGAAATGATCCAGCAGAGACTGGACAAAAGGCATCTGGACTTTACCGAGCTCCTTTCCGGCATCGAGGACGCCGACGCTGCCGATGCGATTACGAAGCTGAAGATGGCAGAAACCACCTATCAGATGACGCTGGCAACAATGGCGCGGTTCGAGAACATGAGCCTTCTGGACTTCCTGAGATGAGGAACAGGCGATGACGAAAACCTGTATTGATAGCACACGTTTCGGTACAATTGAGGTTGACGAGGAGGCAGTGATTACCTTCTCGCAGGGACTGTTCGGATTCGAGAGCTACCGGCGGTTTGTGGTGCTGTGCATCGACGAGAAGAGCCCCTTCCGCTGGCTACAAAGCATGGAGGAGCCAGGGCTGGCGTTTGTGGTTATCGAGCCACGCCACTTCATGCCGGACTATGCGCCCACGATCTCCGACGCCGATGCGGAAGCACTCGGAATCGGTGCCGATACGCCCTATCTGGTGTTCGCCGTGGTGACTATCCCGCCGGGCAAGCCGGAGGAGATGACCGCCAACCTGATGGGACCCATTATCGTCAATGCGGCTACACGCATGGCGCGCCAGGTGATTGTGGAAGATGACTGCTACTCGACCAAACACGTGATCCTTCAAGAGCTGATGAATAGGCAACCTGCAGCCAGGGAGGGCGCCGATGCTGGTACTGACACGCAAGGTGAACCAGAGTATAGTAATCGGTGACGATATTGAGGTGGTGGTACTAGAAGTGCGAGGTGAACAGGTTCGCATCGGCGTTCGGGCGCCAAGAACCATCGCAGTGCACCGGAAGGAAATCTACGAACAGATACTCCAGGAGAACCTGAACGCCGCTTCCGTATCGACTGACGACCTCGCCAGCCTGCAAGAGCGCCTTGCTGAAGAAGGTACGCCCTGAAAGGGTTTGCTCCCGACAGGAGGTTTGCCGTTGTCCCGCAAGAGGCTGGCAGCGCTGATATCCGTCACCTCCAACAGCGCACTGGTAGTTCTGAAACTGCTGGTGGGTTTGCTTACAGGGTCTGTCAGTGTTCTCGCCGAGGCAATCCACTCGGCCAATGACCTCATCGCGGCGCTCATCGCGCTGTTCTCCATTGGCATCGCCGAGCGACCAGCCGATCAGGAGCACCCATACGGTCATGGCAAGGCAGAAAGTATCTCCGCCGCTGTCGAGGCGGCGCTGATCGTTGGGGCAGCCATCTGGATCGTGATAGAAGCAGTGCAGAAAGTGGTCGCCCGAGAGACCGTAGAACACCTCGGCTGGGGCACCGGCGTGATGTTGGTGTCGGTGCTGGTGAACATCGTGGTATCGCGTCATCTGTTCAGGGTGGCTCGCGAAGAGGACTCGCCCGCTCTGGAGGCAGACGCCCATCACCTTGCCACCGACGTGTACACCTCGTTGGGCGTGGCGGTGGGACTCTCCGTGGTCTGGCTCACCGACTGGCATATTGTGGACCCACTGGTGGCGATCGTAGTGGCTCTGCTCATCTTGCGCATCGGCACCAGCCTCACCATGAAATCCATCCATCACCTGATGGATGCCCGTTTGCCCGCTTCAGAAATTACACAGATCGAAGACATTCTCAGCGGGGAGGCGCGCATCCATTCGTGGCACAATCTGCGCACGCGCAAAGCGGGCAACACCCGTCACATCGACCTGCACATCGTGTTCCGCAACGACGCCACCCTGCTGGAAGCGCACGAAGTTGCCGACGACCTCGAAAAACGCATCGAGGCGGCGCTGCACCCAGCACAAGTGGTGATTCACGTAGACCCATACGATCCGCAGAAAGAGGCGCGCCCTCAGGAGCAGGGCAAGGAGGTCGCTTCGTAGGGAACATGCCAGCGGGGTGTATCGTATAATAAGGTGTAGCGTCTCCAGTCTGTTACGATGGTTTCCACAGAGCAGTTCGAGAAGAATTCCACAAAAACCGAGTGCGTGCCCTTGACAGAACGGTGTGGCTGTGATATAAATAGATTGGCTAAATAATTGGCTGTCTCAACCCGCCTTTGCAGGGAAACAGGAATAAGTAGAGAAAAATGCACTTGAAAAACGTGCATATCGTGGTAAAATCAGGAATCCTTTTCACCGGAGACGGTGTCTAATACATGGTAGAGCACAGGGTGTTTGTGATTACGCGCACGAGTGCCCCGAATGCGGGCAGGGTCACCTGAAGGAGGAGCAGAGAGTGAGTCAGCGAAACAGCACGCGCAAGACGAGGGAATCCAGGGCGGTTTTGCCGGCTGCGGAGGACCATCTGGAGGTTGCCGAGATCGAGGATGAGGTTCTCGACGACCTTCTGAACAATGACGATGTGCTCGTCGCCGAGCCGGTGGATGTGGAATTGCCTGAGTCGGAATTGATCGTGGACGAGCTGGACAAAGAGAATGACGAGCGCGACGAGGAGATCCAGATGTGGATGCGCCAGGCGCGTAAGGCTCGTCTGCTGACGCCTGAAGAGGAAGTGGAGCTGGCTCAGCGCGTGGCACAGGGCGATGAGGAGGCGAAGACGCGACTGATCGAGAGCAACCTGCGTCTGGTGGTGTCGATTGCCAAGCGGTATGCCTCGCGTGGGATTGCCCTGCCTGACCTGATTCAGGAGGGCAACCTGGGACTGATCCGCGCGGTGGAGAAGTTCGACTGGAAGCGTGGCTACCGCTTCAGCACCTATGCTACCTGGTGGATTCGCCGTGCCATCGCGCGCGCCATCATCAACCAGGGTCGCACCATCCGCATCCCGGTGTATGTGGCGGAGATCATCCAGAAGGTGGTGAAGGTGAGCAACCTGTTGCGGCAGGAGCTTCAGCGCGACCCAACCACGGAAGAGGTGGCGCGGGCGCTGAAGATGTCGCCGCGACGGGTGGAAGAGGTCATGCGCGTGGCGATGGAACCGGTTTCGCTGGAGACTCCCGTCGGTGAGAAGGACAACTCCACCATCGGCGATTTCGTGGAGGCAGAAAACACGCCCTCGCCCAGCGATGTCACCACGGCGATGATTCGCCGCGAGCAGATCGAGGCGATTCTCAGCAAGCTCACCGATCGCGAAGCGGAAGTGGTGCGGATGCGCTATGGACTGATCGACGGCTATGCGCGCACGCTGGAGGAAGTGGGTCTGGAGCTGGGCGTGACGCGCGAGCGTGTGCGGCAGATCGAGTTACGTGCCATCAAGAAGCTGCGCCAGATCGGTCCGCAGGAGTTCGCCAAGATGTAGCAGGGCTTCCTCCGGCATTGCCGGTT
>CAKZNX010000375.1 GCA_937132045.1 uncultured bacterium | reverse complement strand
CGCGTTCACTCGACAGGAAGGCAGGATTCTCTTTCGGGTGGAGGCACATCTGGACGCACCCGGCTTCTACCCGGCTTCGCGGCGCGCCATCTGGAACCGCATCACCTCGGTGAGTGGCGCAGGCATCGACGACATGCCCGTTCTGACCATCCCGGCGCATCTGAGCTATCTCTGCTCGCATTACTACTACCATCACTGCGGCTCGGGACTGAAGTGGCTGGTGGATGTTGCCCGCCTGATCTCGCAGGTCTGCTCTTGGCACGACGTGGTGGTGGATGCCTACGAGTTCGGTACGACGCGCCCTGTGCATCTGGCACTCCATGACGTCGGGCGGGTACTCGGCGTGCCGGTACCGCAGCATATCGTGGAGACACTGCGCTTCCTGCCCATGCCCATCAGCCTGCGCTTGCTGTTCGAGCTCTGCAAGCGTCCACGACTGCACTATCTGGGCATCCGCCTGCTGGACATCTATCGCGCCCCGAACTGGTCTACCCGTCTGGGCTACATCTGGCGCAAGGTCACTGCCCCGCGGTGGAAGCGGCAAAAAAGGTGAACAGTCGGGCAGCATCAGCGCAGACTACGGCACCTCGTGCGTGCTGGAGATATGTAAATTAGTAGAACGGCACCTTACCACCATGAGACGCTGGGAACTGCTGCGGCGTACACTTCACCCCAAAACCTTGAGAAACCTCTGAAGTTTGCCGATACTTCTACGGGGGAACGACCGCATTGTATCGTCCCCACATCAGGTAACCGCAGATGACGGGATTGTTGGCAAATTCGCGACTCGGAAATCGGTTGGGGAGATACAGCGACCTCATCATGGCGCTGGCAGTGCTGAGCATCGTGGTGATGCTCATCGTGCCCCTGCCCGAGTGGCTGCTGGATACCTGCCTTGTGGTCAACCTGGCAGGCGCAGCGCTCATCTTCCTTACCACCCTGTACGTTAACGAGCCACTCCAGTTTTCCGTGTTCCCATCGCTTCTGCTGATTGCGACGCTGTTTCGCCTGTCGCTTAATATCGCCGCCACCAAGCTGATTCTCGGGCAGGGTTCCGCTGGGCGCGTCATCGAGGCGTTCGGCAGCTTCGTCGTGGGCGGCGACTACGTGGTGGGCGTGGTCGCGTTCCTCATCCTGGTCATCGTGCAGTTTGTGGTTATCACGAACGGCGCAGGGCGCGTGGCAGAGGTGGCTGCACGCTTCACGCTGGACGCCATGCCCGGCAAACAGATGGCGATCGATGCCGACCTGAACGCCGGTCTTATCACCGAAGAGCAGGCGAAGGAGCGACGAAAGGCTATCGAGGAGGAAGCCGACTTCTATGGCGCGATGGACGGTGCCAGCAAGTTCGTGCGTGGAGACGCCATTGCCGCCGTGCTGATTATCATCATCAACATCGTGGGTGGCTTCTTGATTGGTCTGCGTAATGGTCAGGGCGACGCCATGACCGTCCTTCGCACCTACACCCTGCTAACGGTCGGCGAGGGGCTGGTGGCGCAGATACCCGCGCTGTTCATCTCCACCGCTGCAGGCATTCTGGTCACCCGGACGGCAACACAGACCCACATCGGACAGGACCTGTTTTCGCAGATATTCTCTCGAGCACGTCCCGCGTGGATTGTGGCAGGAATGCTGGCGACGATGGCGCTGGTGCCTGGCTTCCCGATTGTCCAGCTGCTGCTCTTAGCCGCTGTGCTGGGTGGCATCGGGTATGTGGTGACGCAGGGCGAGAAGGCACGCTCCCGCAAACCCGAAACGCCTGCGCCCAAACGGCAGCCCACATCTGAAGCCCCGAAGGGTCCCGAGGCGGTTCTGCCCCTGCTGACGGTAGACACCATTGAACTGGAACTGGGGCTGGGACTGCTGGGGCTGGTGGATGCCTCCGCGGGCGGCGATCTGGTGGAGCGCATCAACCTGATCCGGCGTCAGACCGCGCTGGAGCTGGGTATTGTCCTGCCTTCTGTGCGTATTCGAGACAACCTGCAGCTGAAGAATCAGCAATACACCATCAAAATCAAGGGCGAGATGGTCGCGTCGGGGGAAGTGTACCTGCATCACCTGCTGGCAATGGGCGGTGACGACCCCCACCAGCTGGAGTCGCTGAGTGCTATACCCACCCGCGAACCGGCGTTTGGCATGAGCGCGTACTGGATACCCGCCAGCAGGCGCGATGCCGCCGAGATGATGGGCTGTACGGTGGTGGAACCTTCTGCCGTCGTCGCCACGCATCTGACGGAGGTCATCAAGCAACACGCCGCCGACATCCTGACGCGACAGGACGTGCAAACCCTGCTCGACCACACCAAACAGACCAACTCCGCGGTGGTACAGGAGCTGGTGCCTGATCTGATGAGCGTGGGCGAGGTGCAGAAGGTGCTTCAACATCTCCTGCGCGAACGTATCCCCATCCGCGATCTGGGAACGATTCTGGAGACGCTGGCAGACTACGCTCCGCGCACCAAAGACCTCGACCAGCTGGGCGAGCTGGTGCGTGCATCGCTGGCTCGAACCATTACCCGACAATATGTTTCGGCTGACGGTGTGCTGTACGTGCTGACGCTGGATCCGTCGCTGGAGGGTCGCCTGCGCGAGAGCGTACAGCCCACAGCCTCCGGGTTGCAGCTGGCTATCGATACCGGCTTCGCCAGTGCTCTGCTGAGGGACATTGGCGCGCAGGCAGAGGCAATGGCAGCGATGGGCTATATGCCGGTCGTCCTCTGCTCATCGCATATCCGGCTTGCCCTGCGCCGCTTGATTGAACGCTCCATGCCGTCGGTGGCGTGTATCGCCTACAACGAGGTGGCGAGCGGGGTGTCGGTAGAGGCAGTTGCGATGGTGAACGTGGCTATGTTCAGTTCGGCAGTGCAGGCAGCATAAACACAGGGCTTTCTGGAGGAGGGAATCATCATGGCGAGCATACGCAAATATCAGGCGAAAACCATATCTGAAGCGCTGGCAATGGTTCGCGCGGACCTTGGACGGGACGCCGTCATCGTGCAGACACGCAAGGTGAACAGGCGCGTGCTGGGAATGTGGGGGCGCGAGATGGTGGAAGTGTGGGCTTCCGATAACCCCGAACTGGAGAACCTGCGCCGTCCGCAGGTCTCTGCGCCGTCCGCGGTGGTGAGCACCGCCCCACTGGAGCAATCCTCTCGCATCGAACAGCTGGAGAGTGAGATACAGAACCTGAAGGCGATGATTGCACAGCTCGCCAGGCAGGGTGTGGCGGTGGTTTCGGACAGTGCCCCTTCTGCCCCATTTACCGAGAATCGCTGGACATCGCTCCTGAAACAGGCAGAGGTGGAGGAGACTATCGCGCGCGAGTTGTTTGCTTCCCTGCCCGAAGAGACGCTGACCGAGAGCGCGCTCGCCTCCGCTATCGCTGAACGGCTATCCTGTGCCGGACCGATTGCGCTGAACGAGGGACAGCCGAAGGTGGTGATGCTCGTCGGACCGACGGGGGTGGGCAAGACCACCACCATCGCCAAGCTTGCCGCGCAGTATGCGCTCCTGCAAAAACGCCGGGTGGGACTGGTCACCATCGACACCTACCGCATCGCGGCGGTGGAGCAATTGCGAACCTACAGCCAGATTATCGACGTGCCTATCCGCGTGGTATACAGCGCCGCCGAACTGCCCACCGCCGTGCGCGAGTTCGCAAGCCTCGACCTGATATTCGTGGACACCGCCGGGCGCAGTCAGCGTAACACCATGCAGGTCGGGGAACTGAAGGCTTGCTGTGAGCGATTGAAGGAGTGTGAGGTGCATCTGGTGCTCAGCACCACCACCAAGACGCGCGACCTGTACGATGTTCTGGAGCGCTTCTCGGTAATGCCTCTGCACCGCGTCATCTGGACGAAGCTGGACGAGAGCACCACCTTCGGCAACGTGCTGAACGTGGCGATGACAAAACCGTTGCCCATCTCTTATGTCACCACGGGTCAGCGCGTGCCAGAGGATGTGGAGGTTGCCGAGGCGAATAAGCTGGCGTCGCTGATACTGGGTGGGGTCACTGCGCCCCTGCCCGGTGCCACGCCAGTCACATGAATCCGGTTCTGTCCATCATCATCGTGAACTGGAATACGCGCGAGCACCTGCGCGCGTGTCTTCGCTCAATCTTCACGCATCCCCCGGATGAGCCGTTCGAGGTGTGGGTGGTGGACAACGGCTCCGCCGACGGCAGCGCACAAATGGTGCGCGAGCAGTTCCCACAGGTGCACCTCATCGCCAATTCAGAGAACCTCGGCTACGGGCGCGCCAACAATCAGGCTTTGCGCCAGGC
>CAKZNX010000374.1 GCA_937132045.1 uncultured bacterium | reverse complement strand
CGCTTTGCCGGCGTCGGGTTCTACCCGTCGCACATGCGCAACTGGGCAAATGAAAAGGTGTACTGGGGCGCGTTCGATCAGCTGGTGCAGACGGCAAAGACGAACGGCGTGCGGCTGATACCGGTGATCAACTGGAACCTGTACCTCTTTCCCGACATGGCAAACGAGTGTGTGCAGGACATGCTCACCAACCCCGACTCGCGCTCGCGGCAGTATCTGTGGCTGTATACCCATCAGCTGGTGTCGCGCTACAAAGACGAGCCTGCGGTTCTGTTCTGGGAGCTGACCAACGAGATGAACCTGCTCGCCGACCTGGAATTCATGTCCCCCTACGGCAGGAGCGACCTGAATCCAGTTCATGAAGGCACGGCGTTCATGCGCCTGCGCCGGGACCACTTCACCACCGAGCAGATGATCCCGTTCCTGCGGGAATGGGCACAGTTCATCCGGCAGATCGACCCAAACCATCTCATCGGCTCGGGGTTCTCGGCGCCGCGATCATCCGCCCAGCATCTGCGGAGGGCAGCAGGCAAAGGCGACTGGACGCCCGACAGCGAGCAGGAGATGCAAACCTACCTGCGCGATACCCATCCCGACCCCGTAGACCTCATCAGCGTCCACTTCTATCGCAAGCACGACAACCTGCGCTTCGGCAACAGTGACGAGGACTCGGCGAAGGTGCTGGACGCCTTTATGCGCGCCGCGCAGCGTATCGGCAAACCGCTCTACATCGGCGAGACGGGTGACGACTACGCTGAGCGTCCTAATACCCCCTTCCTGCGAGACGTGCTGAACCGCGCGAGTGAACACAATATCCCCCTGACGCTCATCTGGGACTGGATGAGCCCCGGCGATGCTTACGATGTGAACCCCGAACGCACCCCGCAGGTAGTACAAATGATGCAGGAAACCAACAGAAAGCTGGGCACAAAGGCACGTTGAGCGGGCAGTCTGGGCAGGAGTCGCGCGCGTCAATTGTGAAATGGCATCAGGAAGACCGTATTCTGTGTGCGCCAATGACTATACGGTGTGAGGTGTTGGCACGTTCATGAACTGGTCTGCGGTACGGCGGCTGATTTTTGGCTCGCCTTTGATGACAGAGCAGCTGGAGCACCAACGACTGCCGAAGATTCTGGCATTGCCTATTTTCGCTTCGGACGCGCTTTCATCCACCGCGTACGCCACGCAGGCGATTTTGTTCAACATCCTTGTCGCCGGTACGCACACGCTGCACCTCACCGTGCCCATCTCTCTGGCGATTGTGGTGCTGCTCTGGATTGTGGTCATCTCCTATACGCAGACCGTTCATGCCTATCCGCAGGGCGGCGGAACCTACATCGTCTCGCGCGAGAATCTGGGCATCAACTGGGGTCTGCTTGCAGCAGCTGCCATCCTGACCGACTATGTGCTGACGGTCGCGGTAAGCATCACCTCTGGGGTTCAGCAGATTACCTCCTTTTTCACAAACCTGGCACCCTACCAGACGGAGCTGGCGCTGGCAGCCATCTGGTTTCTCACGCTGGCGAACCTGCGCGGCGCCCGTGAAAGCGGCTTGCTGTTCGCCATACCCACCTACTTCTTCGTGATTGTTCTGCTGACCACTGTGGCGGTGGGAGTGTTCGGTCCGCTGGTGGGATATCACCCGAAACAGTACCAACCGCCTCCCGGTGAACAGATTGCGCCCATGATTCACGCGGTTTCGCTCGGACTGATCCTGCGGGCGTTCGCCTCCGGTTGTGCCGCGATGACCGGTATCGAAGCGGTAGCCGACGGCGTGCAGGCGTTTCGGTCGCCAGAGAGTCGCAACGCTGCGCAGACGCTGGTGTTGATGGGTGCCATCCTGAGCACCATCTTCCTGGGTATCTCGTATATTGTGCAGCATTACGGGATCATCTACCTGGGGCACGGCGGAGGGCACGGTGGCGATGCGCACGCCGAGTCGGTCATCTCGATGGTGGCGCGCGTGGTATTCCACGACAATCCGATTTTCCGCGCCGTCATCCTGTTTGCTACTGCCATCATCCTGGTACTGGCGGCCAATACCGCCTACGCAGACTTCCCGCGCCTCAGCTCCATTCTCGCACGGCACGGGTATATGCCCCGCCAGCTGTCCAACCTGGGCGACCGCCTCGTCTTCTCCAACGGCATCATCCTGCTGGCGGTCTTCACCTCCATTCTCGTTGTGCTGTTTGGCGCCAGCGTCGACCGCCTGATCCCGCTCTACGCGGTGGGCGTGTTTACGGCGTTTACCCTGTCGCAGTCGGGCATGGTGAGATTCTGGCTCAAACAGAAAGCGCCCGGCTGGCAGTGGAAAGTGCTGATCAACGGCGTGGGCGCGGCGGCAACCGGTGTCGTGTTGCTGGTCATCATCATCGAAAAGGGTCCGCATGGCGCGTGGCTGGTGGTCGTGGTCATCCCGATTATCATGTGGATGTTTACGCAGGTCAAGCGCCATTACGAGAAGGTTCGCGCCCGCCTCACGCTTATCGGTTACCATCCGGAGCAGATTCCCCCGCACACGGTTCTGGTGCTCATATCGGGTGTGCATCGGGGAGTGATCCCGGCGCTTGAGTACGCACGCGAAATCGCCAAAGACTGTCGCGCCGTGCACATCGAAATCAACCCCACCGAAACACAACGCCTGAAAGACCTGTGGGAGCAGTGGGGCGGCGATCTGCCGCTGGTGATCATCGAGTCCCCCTACCGCTCGCTCATCGGACCGGTGGTCGAATACGTCAAACAGGCACAGGCAGAACATGTCCGTCACCTCATCACGGTGGTGGTGCCGGAGTTCGTGGTGACTCACTGGTGGGAGCGCGCCCTGCACTACAACGCGGCGTTCATGATCAAGCTGGCGCTGGGCAACATTCGCGGCGTGGTGGTGACCAACGTGCGCTATTGGCTGGACTGAGGGCAGATGAACACCGGGCTACTGCAACGCGCCAACATCTCTCGTGTGCGTCAGGTGCTGGCGCCGCTCTCCTTCCTGCTAATACTCGGACTGTTCCTGAGCACGCAGACGCCCAACTTCCTCACCGTGGACAACCTGCGCACCGTTGCCATCCAGACCGTCGCGGTCGCCATCCTTGCCATCGGGGAGACGGTGGTGATCATCTCCGGGGGAATCGACCTGTCCGTAGGGGCGGTGCTGGCACTCAGCGGCGTCACGTCGGTGTATGTGATGAAAGCGGGCGCGCCCGCATGGCTCGGCGTGCTGGCAGGACTGGCAACGGGGGCGCTGTGTGGGCTGTTCAACGGACTGGTGACGGCGCGTCTGCGTATGCCTGCCTTCGTGGTGACGCTGGGGATGCTGGGCATGGCGAGTGGTGCGGCTTTGCTCATCAGCGGCGGAGT
>CAKZNX010000373.1 GCA_937132045.1 uncultured bacterium | reverse complement strand
AAGGGTCAATCGGTCGCGCAGGGACAAAAACTCATCGACTCCCAGCACCTGTTTGATTTCCCCGAAGGACATCATTCGTCCATTCAGAGCGTCCACCCGTCCGTCCCTCGCAAAGGTCTGTATCAGGTCACGCACCGCGAACGCGCTCACCAGCAGGCTCTCAATGGGGCATACCACAATCTTATAGCCCATCTGCTCCAGCTCTTTCACGCTCAGAACCGGCGTCTTGCCGCCCCACAGCATGTTCACGAGCAGCGGGTACGGAACTTCGCTTGGAATGCGCTCCAGCTCCTGAACAGTTAGCGGCGCCTCGATGAAGCAGACGTCCGCACCAGCCTCGGCGTACAGGTTCACCCGACGGATGGCTTCCTCCAGCCCCAGCGGTTCGCGGGCGTCGGTTCGGGCGATGATGACGAAATCGCTGTCGGGGCGGGCACGACATGCGGCGCGTATCTTCATCGCCATCTCCTCAGCGGGGATCACCTGCTTGCCCTCGAAGTGCCCGCACCGCTTGGGCGATACCTGATCCTCCAGGATGACGCCTGAGGCACCGGCCGCCGCAAAGGTCTGCACCGTACGCACCACGTTGTGCAGGTCGCCGTGACCGGTATCGCCATCAGCAATCAGCGGTACGCTCAGGCGGGCACTCATCCGACGCACGGCATCCGCCATCTCGCTCATCGTCAGAAAGTTCAGGTCGGGCAAGCCCAGCAGGCTGGCGCTGGTGCCAAACCCGCCGATGAACACCGTCTCGAAGCCCGCCTGCTCGATGAGCATGGCGGTCAGTACGTCGTGTGCGCCCAGCGAGCGGATAATGCCCGGCTGTTGCAAAAGCTGACGCAGACGCTGATTCTTGCTCATACCATCCTCCTTGCCACGGCGCGCGCCGGTGCACCGTCAGCACCTTCTATCTTCAACGGCAGGCAGGCGAAATCCACCCAGCCCGGCTCCAGCTCACGCAGGTTCAGCCCCTCCACAATCACGACGCCCGCGCGCAGGAGGGTATGATGTGTCTGTGGCTCTGGCGCATCATACTGCTCTACCGAAAGGTAATCCATCCCCACCAGCCGAACATTCTGCTCCACCAGCCACTGCGCGGCATCCGGTGCGAGGTACACGAAATCGGGCTGAAACCCCTCCTTCTCCCACAAGCCGAAGGAGTTATCAGTCTGGATGAGCAGGCGCTCCGTACCTTCTGGCACAGCAGCGCGGAGCGAATCCGCCGTGACCGCCGACACACCACGCACACTGACCACATACGCCCTGCCAATCAGCAAATCCAGCGGAAGCCGGTCCACCGTGATACCGCTGTCCACGAAGTGCCACGGCGGGTCCACATGCGTACCCGTGTGGGTGCCCATCTCCAGCGCGGACAGGTTGCACACTTTGCCATCCGCAATGCGCAGCAGGGGACGCAGGCGGAACGGTGCATCACCGGGATAGTTCGGCATCCCCTCGCGTAGGGGAACGGTCAGATCGATCCAGCTCATCCGAAAACATCCTCCATGTGTCATCACAAGGCGGTGGGTGACGCCCGGCTTCTGGCGATTTCCGCGGCGATACGGGCGCGTTCTGCTGGCGCAATGGGCACGCCGTTTTCATCCACCACCTTCACACTGCCGCGAACGACGCGCGTCTGCCACCGCACGGCGTGCGCAAACTCCTCGCGACCTTCCCAGAGGTACGGCACCGGCAGGAAGCCCGCCCAAAAGATAGTATACAGTCCCTCGGCGGTGCAGGGGTCAGGCACGCTCTCCTCGATAGCTTTCAGCACAGCGCGCCCCCCTTCCAGCAACTCCTCGGTGCGTGCAAGCACCTCCGGATGGCGCGACATGTCCTCCACCTCGCCCTTTTGCCGGAGGCGCCGATACTCCTGCAGGGCAGCAATCGTAATCTGGATGCTCTCGCTCACCACCGGCGGGTCTGCCAGATGCGACGCCTCCGAGTAGCTCACCACGTGGATGATGGGTGGGCTGTTCGGGTCATGCGGTTCGATGTCGTCCATCAATGCGCTAACGGCGGCAAGCTGCGCCTTCGCCCGTTGCAGGTCGGGCGAGAAGTAGTCCAGCCCTGCTCTCGGCTGGTGCACCACCCGGAAGCTTTCGTCCTCCAGCTCGCGCGTGAGCGTCAGCAACGCCCGCGACTTCGCCAGGTCCTGAATGCCCCACGTGGACTTCGGCGTGTTCAGCATGTTCTGCAGGATAAGCGTGCGTACGCCCAGCCGTTTGGCTGTGCGCGCCGCCAGCACCGATGAGACGATGTAGCTCACGTCATCTGCCCCGCGGAAGGCAAAGTGGTGCGGAATGTTCGGCTCGAA
>CAKZNX010000372.1 GCA_937132045.1 uncultured bacterium | reverse complement strand
AGGCGTTCGGGGTGGTGGTATCGCACAACGTGTCGCTAGCGTGATGACGGCGATGCGGGCTTGCCGAACGTGGGAGCGCGCTACTATGACCCGCAGGTGGGTCGTTTCATCAGCCGTGACACGGTGCTGAGCGAGCATCCGTATCTGTATTGCGAACACGAGCCGGCCAACCATGTGGACCCGAGTGGGCACTTTGACATTGAAGCAGCCATCGTCGGCGCAGCAATCGGCGCTGCGACAGCACCTCCGGGGTTTGAGTTGCCCTATGCCTATTGGGGATTCATCGGCGGCGGATGGGAAGAGGGAGACTTTGCCAGAATCGGGAAGATTCCAAACAGCAGAACTAATCCTGGTATGGGCGTACCAGAAGACTTACCGTTCTGGCAAGATGTGGCGCGAAGAGTGAACGACTGGGTGAAACGCTTCTGGGATGACATTAAGAAGTACCAGCGACCGATAGACGTTGTGGGAATTGAGCGAAGACAGTACGATATAAGCAGCAAGCGGATCATTATGGCATCTACCGCTGCCAATCTCGGCACTCTTCGGAGGTGGCAGGACCATGCATCACTGGAAGTTGCATTTGCGGCGCTGGCTGGTCGCACTTGTTTTGCAATGCGGCTGGATGGGGCTGATAGCCGTCGCGTTGCTGGGTATCTGGGCTTTACTGCAAGGTAGCGGCTGGCAAACGTTCGCTGAGCAGTTTGCGCGCATCTATGTGAGGCTGGCTATATTCCTGGGGCTACTGCTCGCACACCCTTATTTTTCGGGGCAGGTATTGATGATGCATCTCCCCCGAGTACTGTCAGAGGACGCCTTCCAACTGGAAAGAGACGCTGTAGGGGTTCAGTTTGAACGCGCGGGAGGGTTCGTCTGGGCTCTTCTGTGCCTGGTCGTTCTGATAGTGGCGGTAGAACTTCAACTAATTCGGTGATCGCCCCGTTACGCACTGACACAGGCTACTACGACCCGCAGGTGGGTCGTTTCATCAGCCGTGACACGGTGCTGAGCGAGCACCCGTATCTGTACTGCGAACACGAGCCGGTCAACAGCATGGACCGAGTGGATGCATTAAGATAGAGTTCACCGTCGGACCGGTGAAAATCGAGGTCGATCTCGGTATCGACCTAAAGGCAGGCTTTGATTACTTCTTTAAACCAAAACCTGGCGTGTATAAAAACCCGAAGGAACGCGTTTTGCATACAGACTTCCAGCGCGACCTTGCAGAGTGGCGGCGCCGGGTGGCAAATTACTGGCGATTTGTTATACTACCGGTTCTTGACAGTGCGGTGGAGCGCCTGCACGTTCGGGGGTTGAATCCGCCTGTTCCGATCGTGCCATTCAAATGGGAGGACTTGCATAGGATCATGCGCGAAGCAGTAAATGCGAATGCAACGCCCTGTTAAGGACGCAACCCCCGGCGGCTCCCCGCTGGGGGATAGGAGAAACTCAACCAGATGACGGTACAAACCAGTTTGAGATTCCAAACACTCGTCCGCATGGCTTTAGCTGCGTGGGCACATCCGAACCCATTTCATTATCCCTCAACGCTTGTAGCATCGCTGATACTGCTACTCACGCCGCCACCCTTAAACCGATGGCTCGCAGCCTGCTTCGTGCTCCTTATTGCCCTTTTACTTGCCATAGCCTGGAAATACTACCAGCCTCGTGTTCGAGTAGCCCCCGCGGAGCTACTCGTGGGGGTGGGACATCCAATGGTGGTGCTTGGAGCTATCTTGGTCTGGACAGGCAATCCGTTCATCTACCGTACTTTCTTTGTCGCACTGCTAGCTGCGGCGGCAGCCCGCCTTCTGTTTCTTACGTATGCTCTATCCCGGCGCGTCTCGATGGTGGAAACAGTGGATTGTGGAGAGGTTGTCTACCTTGACGGGTGCGAG
>CAKZNX010000371.1 GCA_937132045.1 uncultured bacterium | reverse complement strand
ACCCACCGTCATCAGCGCACCGATTACATGTCTCGCCGTCGTCTTCGCACGCTCGAAAAGGTAACTGCTGGGTGCGGTTACCATGCGGTAGACGTGGGACACGGTGCTTCCGGTCACCACAACCACCGTATGAAACTGCGCTTCACCCACCTTGAGACCATTGTGGTCCCACGTCAGACGGTGCTCGGTGCGGGCAGGAAGGTCGCGCCGGGCATTGCCGGAGAGGCGCAGGTGGTTCACAGGAAAACCCAGCCTGCGCAGCTCGCGCTGTGCCCGTTGCACCGCCTCCTGCTGACTGAGCTTTTCACCGGGCGCTTCCTCTGGAATGCGCCCAAACCGCGCCCAGAACCAACCTTCCTGCGTGAGATGCACCCGCCATTCGTCCCGTGCGCCCGGCTTCCACCAGCGCACCACCCAGTACTCCTTCGGCTCCTGTACCCGGCTCCACAACTGCTCTGCGTCCGGCGGTGCAAGGAACTCCAGCAGGTAATCGTAGTGCACGTCCCTGTCGTCGCTTTCCAGGACAGCAGCCACCTGCCACCCCGCAACGTTCACTCCGTCCGGCAGGTAACGCTTCGCGATACGGATAGCCTGATGCCGGTCTATCAATCGAGCGTTCGGCACCAGAGACTCGGGTTCGTTCCACGCATACCGCTCCCGTGCTTCCCCCAGACGCCATGCGCCGAGGGCACACAGAACCGCTACCCCGAGCAGCGCCACTCCCTGCCACAGCCTGCGTGCACTCAGCAAGAGCAATGGCACCTCACGTGGAGGTGGCTCTTCCGCCACAGGCGGCTGGAGAGAAACCGATGCCGCTGATGCGGAAGGATCCTGCTCTTCCTCAGCCAGCAGCTCGACCATTACGGCGCGTTTCGACCAGACCCATGCCAGCGCCGCAGGAAATAGCACCACCGCCACCACCAGCCCGAAGTTGGCGCGCACCAGCCAGCTGTCGCTGTAGAGGAAGATGTCGCTGGAAATCAGGGCGTTGTAGCCCGCGTGCGCGATGAGGGTGGGCAACGGACCGAAACGCACCACCAGCCAGCCGAAGAACAGCGCGGGAGGCATCAGCTCTACCGCACGTATCCAGTAGGGGGCGGAGGGATAGGTGGTGTGTCCTAAGCTCCAGACCAGAGCGCTGAGAAACAGGGCGATGCCGGTGTTACGGAAGATGAAGCGCAGAGCACACAGCAGAAATACCCTGTGGAAGAACTCCTCCATCACCGCCGGCTCGATGCCGGTCAGCAGGGCAGTCAGAGACGGGAACCAGGTGCTCAGCAGATTGTCGTATGGCGTGGTGGAAGGCGCCCACACACCGAACACGTTGCGCCCGACCGTGTAGAAGGCAGTAATATACAGAAAACTAACAGCAAGCAACCAGTATCCCAGAGCAATGCGTTTCCCGCCTTCAGGATGTGCCCAGCCGCGCAGGGTCAGCCAGTGCCGGAGCGGGATAGCGTCGGGGAACGTCTTTCGGTAGAGATACTCGGCAGAGGCGACCACCACAATAACGGCAAGCACCGTTAATCCAGCTCCAAGCAGACTGAAGACGATTGTCCGCAGCCAGAAAGCGCCCCACGTCTCGTCGGTGTCCATCTCCGCGATGTTGAGAGGCAGCTGATTCAGCGACACAGCCAGACCGACAGCACCGATGAGAAACGCAACGGGAAGCACGGCTCTCCACGCAACGCGCCGCTGAGCCACCGCGAACAGCAGTACCACAAAGGCAACCACTCCAAAAACGCCCGAAACAACACCGGAGGCTGTGGAGAGCATCGTGCCACGGTCGTTCTGCAGGCGCAACTCATGGCTGAACGTCTCTGGAACCCACAGCCAGCGCCCGTAACTGAGGACACGGTCCCCTGAAACTACTGCTTGCACACGTTGCGTAGCTTCGCCAAGTCGAAACCCCTCACGCTCCCAGGTGAAACTGTAATCCACCCGTTTGGCACGCGGCTGTTTGAGCTCGGCGACCAACCGGTAACCGTCGAGGCGTACTCCACCGAAACGCTCCACGAACTCCCGCGCCACCTGCTGGGGGCGGACCGAGTCGGGCATCGGCGCGTCAGAGGGAAGGTGGCAGACGTACTGGATCAAGCGTCCATCCGGTGCTACAGACACCACATACTCCACCTCGTTGCCAGGGCGGAACCAGCGCGTTACCCAGGTGTAGCAGAATCCTTCGTTCTGGGCGTAACGGTTAGCCGCTCTCAGACCCAGCTTCATCTCGAGGTAGGTTCTGGCGTAACGGTCTAGGCTAAACGTGGTAACGCGATGGTAGTCCTTCGGAACGGAGACGTTTGCTTCGTTCAGGAAGCGCCCGGCGATGCGCGCTGCCTCGTCACGGGTAACGTGCAAATGCAGTCCGCTGATGGGCAAAGCGTGTGGATAGAGCCAGATGGCGAACAGGGCGGACACCACGCCCGTCAGCACAAAGAACCACACTGGTATTGCCCGGTTCCTTTCCATGCCGAACACCGAACAGGTTATTTTTGGGTGACTAGCCGCAGTTAATCAGATGCGCGAGGTAACCCGCGCCAAAACCGTTATCGATGTTCACCACAGCCACGCCTGCTGCGCACGAATTGAGCATCGTTAGCAGAGGAGCCAGCCCGCCGAAGTGAGCGCCATATCCCACACTGGTCGGCACGGCAATCACCGGTCGGCTAACCAGCCCGCCCACCACGCTGGGCAATGCGCCCTCCATGCCGGCGACCACAACCACCACGTAGGCATTGAACAGCACCTCGGACTGCGACAACAATCGGTGCAGTCCCGCCACACCGACATCGTACAGCCGCTCCACCCGGCTGCCCATCTCCGAGGCGGTCACAGCAGCCTCTTCGGCAACCGGCAGGTCGGAAGTGCCAGCAGCCACCACCAGCACGTAGCGGTCCTGTGGAGCACCACTGCCGGGTTCGGTTTCACCCAGCGCGAGGATGCGCGCCGCTTCATGATAGCGCACTCGTGGGAAGCGCTCGGCAACGATTTGCGCCAGCTCTGGGGTTGCACGGGTGGCAAGCACTTTGCGGTGCCGACTGCTCAGCCGCTCCAGAATCGCCAGCACCTGCTCGGGGGTCTTGCCCTGACAGAACACCACTTCGGGGAAGCCGGTGCGCAGGGCACGATGTGTATCGATGCGGGCAAAGCCGAGATTCTCGTAGGGCAGAGCACGCAACCGGTGGAGGGCGTCCTCCACGGATAGCGTGCCGTCGCGCACCGCCTGCAGGAGCGCTTGGAGGTCGTTAACGTCCATGTGTCATCACCCGAGAGTTGTCCGCAGGGATGATGCCCTCGCGGCGCAGGGGTTCGTTCAGGCTGCCGGTGCGATAGCCCACCAGGTCCAGCGTCACGTACAGATAGCCCAGCTCCTTGAACTTCGCCACGATCAGGTCCGCCAGCTCCACCGCTCGCGGTAGCGCCGACTTCTCCACCTCGATTCGCGCGATCGTATCGTGGTGGCGCACCCGAAACTGCCGGAAGCCCAGTTCACGCAGAAAGCGCTCGGCGGCATCCACCTGAGCCAGCAGTTCGGGGGTGATCGTGGTGCCGTAAGGGAATCGCGAGGAGAGGCACGCGAACGAAGGTTTGTCCCACGTGGGAAGCCCCGCCTCCTGCGACGCCACGCGAATCTCCTCTTTGGTCAACCCGGCTTCGCGCAGAGGACTGCGCACACCTTTTTCGGCGGCAGCACGCATACCCGGACGATAGTCGTTCTCGTCGTCGGCATGAGAACCATCGGCAGTCCAGTTGATACCCTGTTCGTCCGCTACACGCCGAATGACGCCGAACAGCTCGGTCTTGCAATGATAACAGCGGTCGGGATTGTTCACGCGGAAGAGCGGGTTGCTCAACTCGTGCGTGCGTACGACGACGTAGCGCCAGCCGCGCTCCTCTGCCTGCCGACGGGCGTCTTCGATCTCACCCTCCGGAAACGCCTCCGAGTCCCCAATGACCGCCAGCGCCCTATCGCCCAGCACCTCGTGCGCTACGTGCATCAGGAAGGTGCTGTCCACTCCGCCCGAGTAACCCACCGCCACACTGCCCATCTCTTGCAGAATGGCGCGCAATCGCTGAAGTTTCTCCTGAAAAGTCGTTCCCATACTGATCAAACCCTCCACCTCATAGTACCCGAACGCTGTGCGCTATGGAAATGCCGACGCCTGTTCAGCTTGTTCCGACGGACATAACGATTGCCTGCCCAGAGGAGCGCCACTGCCACAATCCACAACGCCAGGCTGGTACGGCTGACCATCTTTGCTTCCGAAGCGGCAGACACGGGCACCTTCGCCACCACCTTGCCGTTGAGCACCGCCGCCAGCTCGCCCACCGTTTGCCCGCGCTTGACAGGGAGCTTGGGGATCGGAACCTGCAACACTGACTGCACGCCTCCCTGCCAGTGCCTCGGCACAATGATTCGCAACGGGGCAGAAGCGACCACCGGTATCGCCTTCGGATGGGCGCCGTCCACCTTTACCTCGCCGACGGTACTGCCAGCCTCTGCCAGGTCCAGCCTGCGGTACTGTTTGTACGCCCATTCGATCAGGGCATGGGTATCCTTGTCGGCATCGGTGCTGCCCAGCACGACCGAGATGAGACGCCAGCCATCTCGCGTCACCGACCCGACAAAGCACCGCCCCGCCTTCGCGGTATAGCCGGTCTTGATGCCATCTGCACCCGGCAGATGCTTCAAACAGCGCGCGTGCGTCTGCACCAGCACGTCCTTCTGGTTGATCGAGCGCAGGATGCGCTTCTCCGGGGTGCGCGCAATCTCGTTGAATATCGGATTCTGGATGCAGTAGCGTGCCAGCGTCGCCAGGTCGCGCGCGGTGGAATAGTGATTCGGGGCGTCCAGACCGTGCGAGTTGGCGAAGTGGGTGTTTTTCAATCCCAGCTCCCGCGCCTTCTCGTTCATCAGTTCCACAAAACGCTCTTCGGTGCCGCAAAGATACTCCGCCGCCGCCACACTGCCATCGTTGGACGAGCGCAGAAGGATGGCGTACAGCATATCTCGCAGGGGGATGGTCTCGCCCGGGGTCATGTTCAGGTTCGCATAGCGCGTCCCGATGGCGTTCTCGGAAGCCACCACCAGGTCGTCCAGATTACCCTGCCCGATCAGCAGGATGGCGGTCATCATCTTGGTCGTGCTCGCCATGGGGCGTCGTTCATCCGCACGCAGCTCGTACAGCACCTGTCCTGTCTCGGCATCCACCAGGATAGCCGACTTCGCCTTCAGGATAGGCGGTGGGATGGCGTGTGCCGCCCCGGCAATTAGCCACCCGAATATGATAAACGCGAATAACCTGCGCACGTGGTCGCTGCTTCCTCCTGCCTATATCTGCAACGTCGGCTGTCCGCTCTTTTCAGGCTGATTCCCCTCTGCGGGGTTCAACTCCTCCAGCTCGGGTAGCTCTTCTAGGGAGTTCAGACCGAAATAGTGCAGGAACTGCGGTGTAGTGCCGTAAAGCACCGGTCTGCCCGCCGCCTGTTTGCGTCCTACCTCTTGAATCAATCCCCTCTGCAGGAGGGTGCGCACCACACCATCCGATTGTACCCCGCGAATGGCTTCGACCTCCGGCAGGGTGATGGGCTGTCGATAGGCGATGATGGCAACGGTCTCCAGCGCAGCGCGCGACAGTTTGGTGGGCTGAGGTTGAAGGTAACGCGCAATCACTTCCGCGAACTCCGGGCGCGTGCAGAGCTGATAGCCCCCCGCCACCTCCACCAGCTGCAGTCCGCTCGCGCTCAGCCGTTCTTCCAGCGCCTGCAGGGCAAAGCGAAGACAGTGCTCCTCTTCGCGCAGAACCTCCACCAGCGTCTTCATGGTTATCGGCTCGGTAGCGACGAAGAGCAAGCACTCCAGCGCCCGGCTAAGACGCTGTATGTCCATCGGACACCTCCTTCAGCGCCCACAGCGTGATCTCGCCGAACAGTCCGGCTTGCCGCGCCTCCAGCCTGCCCTGCCGCATCAGTTCCAGCACCGCCAGAAAGGTCAACAGCACATCCCATCGGGTGAAAGGCGCATCCAGCAGCTGCTCAAACCGCAGCCCGTCCGACGCCTGCACGCGACGCCATACCTCCACCAACCTGAGCCTGAGCGAGAGCCGTTTGCGGGGGATGAGGATAGCCGGGAGCGGCGTCTCCACCGCTTCCGATAACAGCCGTTCCAGCGCACGCAGAAGGTGCAGGGGCGTCAGCTCCCCGACAGGAATGGGCAGCTCGTAGTCAGGCACCGGCGCATCGGGGCTGCGGAAGAACCAGCGTTTGCGCTCTTCCTCCCACGTCCGCAGGGTCTCCACCAGCGCCCTGTACTTCTGGTACTCCACCAGTCGGGCAATCAGTTCCGTGCGCGGGTCTTCCTCCTCGTCCTCCTCTGAGAGGCGGGGCGGTTTGGGCAAAAGCATTCGGGACTTGATCTCGAGCAGGGTAGCCGCCATCACCAGAAACTCGCTGGCGACCTCCAGATCCAGCTCCTCCATCATGCGCAGGTATTCCAGATACTGGTCGGTGATGAGGGCGATAGGGATATCGGTAATCGGCACTTTGTTCTCGCGCACCAGATGCAGGAGAAGGTCAAGCGGACCTTCAAAGACGGGCAGGTGAAGGGTGAGGGAGCTTAGGGAGGGCATCAAGACATCTCCTCAAGCAATGATTGCCATATTTGCTGTCGCACTGGTAATTCGCGAAACAGAAACTGTGTCAAGCCAAGCACGCGATGGGCAGTCGGGAAAAGCGTGTTCTTAACAACATCGCGTACGACGAGATAGATGTTCTGGTTGCTAAGTTGGTCAATCTTGGAGGTAGTGAGATCTTTGCGTGCCTCGTCTAGGGTCTGGGTGACGAGCAGATACACACTCAATCCACCAGTTATGCCCAGTTCCTCGAACACCTGTTTGTAGCGTTCACGCAACGAGCGCTTGACAGATAGGATGATGCAACGTTGCCGGTCAATTGTCCATGCCGTACTACTCGGGAAGAGGAAGTCGACCTTCCCATTCAGGACCCTTTGCGTTTCGAACTGTCCGGCATAACCTAGCCGAACGAGTAGATACTCGAAATGTTGCTGCGCGCTGCCCCCAGCTCTGGTCATACGCCCTTGCGCCAGCGATTGCTCGAAAAGCTTGAAGAACGGACGCAATATGTGAACAGCGCGGGTTAGCCTTTCAGTGACAGGAACCTCGCTTTGCGCGATTGCATCCACTGCAGAGCGAACCATATGTACCGTTGCAGGATAGCGGTGTGCTGCCTCCTTTGTTAACGCAATCGGTATAGCTTTAGCAATGCATTGGTCCTCGTAGTCTAGATACACCTGATACTCGGTATCCACCAAATCGCAGAAGAACTCATCCGCTATCTTCTGCAATTCCTCGTCCCTAGGTTCTGACCCTGCCCACCGTCTCTGGAATACCCTTTCCCGTGCCTCTTCAGCCAAGCGTGTACCTGAGGGCACAACCCTGCTCCGAACCCACGCAGCGAAGCCGGAGGGGCCCTGCATCTCTGATTTTATCCTCTGCCAATCAGTCACCCGCTTTCTCCAGCACCACAATATGTTCTCGAGTCATCGTCTCTCCACGCTCACCTGGCACATTAGAGGGGCTGTTTTGTAAGGGCATCCGTTTGTTGGGGATGCGCCGCTCGAACTGCTCGACGAATCGCCAGCCGAATCCCTCCGCGATCTCGCGCAGGATAACATCGGTTGGGATGCGCACCCCCTTCACCGTGCGGTTGCCGACCACAAAGCACGCCTTCGCTCCCGAGCGACACACCCGCGTCATCTCCATAAAACAACCGGCGAAGTCCACATAGAAGGCATGTACTTGACGAGCGCGACGAGCGTCTATCGACGCGACTGACGCCAAGGTCTGCTCTAGCGCTGGCGATCGCAGGTGCACCCACGGCTTCACCTGTTTTGGTGACCCCCCCAATGCCCGGCGGTCGACGCTCTTCGCCTGTTCACAGGGTAGTCCCAGCCATTGCAGGGACAGTCTGGAAAACTGCCCATAAGCCACCGTCGTCTGCGAGTCGCCATACGGTGGGGAAGTCACAATCAAATCGACGCTGGCGTCCTCGATGGGCTGCGGATGGCGCGTATCGGATTGCAAAACTTGAACCCACGTCCGCGTGTCTACCTGTGCGTTGAACTCCGCCATCCCTTCGATGTTACGCTGAACTTTGGCGATGAAAGTGCCTAGCACGTCGGCATGGAAGTTGTCTATCTGGCTCTCTGGTAGGCGATAGAGTTTGAACTCGCCCTTGCGCGTCAGCGAGCACTCGCGCACCGTGTGCGAGAACGCCACCAACATAAACTCCCGAACCGCCGGCTCGGACAGTGCGAAGATGGCGTTGCGAAGATGGGCAAGATGCCACTGCACCTCCGGAGTAAACCAGTAGTCAACGTTGAAGAAGTGCGGCATCTGCACTTCCCCGCGTCGAACCCCGCTTCGGTACGCCTCGCACGTCTCCCACAACGCCTCCTCTAGCTTCGCCTCCGGCAAGTTGGTGGTCTTCACTCGTGCCAGCAACACTGCCAACGGATTGAGGTCTATCCCATAGCCGTTTAGCCCCGCCAGACGCGCCTCCACCAGCGACGTCCCTGAGCCACAGAACGGGTCCAGCAGAGTCTGCCCGGGTCTCCCGTACATACGCACAAGCCGACGCGCGACTTGCGGGATCATCATTGCGGGGTAGGTATGAAATCCATGGGTGTGGGTCTTTGTATCCGCGGTCGCGTAGTCCCAGTCTTCCTCGACCCGCGAATTCGGTTGCTGTTTGGGAACATATAGCAGGCTCATCTGTTCGCGCATCTTCGCTTGGTGCCCCTATCGGTCACTATAATATAGCATAATAGCCTGCCGATGCAAACAAATGGCGGCAGACAAGACACAGACAAACAGATTGGGGCAGACCGATGTGTCTGCCCCAATATAAGCCGTTTTTCGCACCCGTCTATGGAACGACCACGTCCGGGTACACCCTCGGACTGAAGGTCTGGAAGAACAGGTCGGCAGTTCCGGTGCGGGTGCTTGTCCAGAAGAGCCACACCTTCGGCTCGAACTCGTCCTTCAGCACGAACAGGTTGCTCTCACTGGTGGCGCCCACCATGGGCACCAGCGCCTGTGAGCCTTCCGTGGCTTCAGAGGTCTCGTCGATCCAGCGCACCACGCCGGTAATCGTGCGCGGCGAGCTTTCGGGATTGCCCAGCGCGTCGAGGGCGGTGTAGGTGATGCTCACCAACTTGCCCTCATCCGCCTCGGTGAAGTAGATGCGTCCGCGCACGAAGTCCACCTCTACCGGTCCCACTGGCGCACTGATGCCGTTCACCGTCACCCCCGACACATCGGGACGACGCTCGCCCTGCCCATCGGTAATGACAGGCGCAAACACCGGCGTGGGCAACTGCACCCCCAGGCGCATGGTCTTGACCACGAACACCTCCTGCGCTGGCGAGCCGGTGGACTTGCGGTAGAACAGCCACAGTCGGTCTACCGGCGGCGATTGCGTCGGGTTGTTCAGCACTGGCAGGATGTACTTCCAGCGCGGGTTCTGCGACTTCTCAATGCCGCCGCTCGGTGCGCTGTTCGCGCCCGCGTAGAAGGCGATAGGCTGAGGCACCAGTATGCCGTCGTTAGGAATGAGCGAATTCCAGCCCTGGTTCGCCGTCAGCCGCATGGTGCGAGGCACGTAGTCGGCGAAGATGACGTCGGTGCGGGAAGGCGCGCGATACGGGAAGGTCACGGTGCCCGCCGACAGGTCGATCGCCGCCTGCCAGTCGATCTGTGTGCGCGCGCTGTCGGTGTAACGGGTGAGGTACAGGATGCCCGTGTTCGAATCGTAGCGCTGGTCGTACCAGTACTGCACCGGATTGCCCGATTGCTGGATATCGTTGGCAGCCAGCGGATGCGGATCGCCTACGCGCCAGATTCGGATGCGCAGGTTCCTCGTCCACGACAGGTCGCGCGACATCCAGACGTTCGAGGTTCCGATGCGCTGCAGCACTTCACCGCGGACGGGCGGCAGGTTCACGGGGTTCAGTCTTCCGCCTCCGCCCAGCGTGAAGCGGGTCAGAATGAGCTCGTTGGTCTGGCGCGTCTTGGTAGACGC
>CAKZNX010000370.1 GCA_937132045.1 uncultured bacterium | reverse complement strand
TGGCTCAAGAATCCTCGCAGGCGTGCAAACGTGCGCCAAAGTGTGTAAAATAATCCCGTGCAACCATCGGAAGGAGGGACGGAATGCCCAAAGAAGGCATCACGCCACGCTCACAGGACTATTCGCAGTGGTATCTCGATATCGTCGAGAAAGCAGTGCTGGCGGACTACTCGGCTGTTCGCGGCTGTATGGTCATCCGCCCGCATGGCTACGCCATCTGGGAGCTGATTGAGCGCGAGCTGGACAATCGCATCAAAGCCACCGGACACGTGAATGCCTACTTTCCGCTTTTCATCCCCATGAGCTTCCTTCAGAAAGAGGCGGAACACGTGGAGGGCTTTGCGCCAGAGGTGGCAGTGGTCACACACGGCGGCGGCGAGCAGCTGGCAGAACCGCTGGTGGTACGCCCGACTTCGGAGGCAATTATCGGGCACAGCTTCGCGAAGTGGATTAAGTCGTGGCGCGACCTGCCCCTGCTGATCAACCAGTGGGCGAACGTGGTGCGCTGGGAGATGCGCACACGCCCCTTCCTGCGTACGCTGGAGTTTCTGTGGCAGGAAGGACACACCGCTCACGCGACCGAGGCGGAGGCAGAGGAAGAGACCCTGCGCATCCTGCATGAAGTGTACGCTGACTTCGCCGAGAACGTGATGGCTATCCCCGTCCTGCGCGGGCGCAAGACCGATAAGGAAAAGTTCGCCGGGGCACTGCGCACCTACGCGATCGAGGCGATGATGCAGGATGGGCGTGCCCTGCAGGCAGGAACCTCCCACAACCTGGGGCAGAACTTCGCGCGCGCGTTCGAAATCATGTACCAGACCCCCGACAACCGCCAGGAGTACGTATGGACCACCTCATGGGGCGTCTCGACACGCCTGATCGGTGCGCTGATTATGGCACACTCGGACGACGAGGGCTTGGTGCTTCCGCCGAAACTGGCGCCCGTTCAGGTGGTCATCGTGCCCATTTACAAGAGCGACGCGGAACGTTCCGCAGTGCTGGAGTGCTGTCACCGGCTGAAAGCAGAGCTGGGCGGGACCTTCCGCACTAAGCTGGACGACCGCGACGAGGTAACCCCCGGCTTCAAGTTCAACGAGTGGGAAGTGCGCGGCGTACCCGTGCGCGTGGAGGTTGGTCCGCGCGATGTACAGCAGGCAACGGTGGCGCTGGCGCGTCGCGACGTTCCGGGTCGGGAAGGAAAGCGCTTCGTTCCGCAGGATGGGCTGGTCGATGAGGTGCGCCAGCTGCTGGACAGCATTCAGCAGAGCCTGTTCGAGCGGGCACTGCGCTTCCGCGAGGAGCACACCGTGCAGGTGTCCTCCTTCGAAGAGCTGAAGCAGGCGGTGGAGACAGGCTTCGCCAGCGCCTATTGGGCAGGCAGCACGGAGGATGAAGATATGGTACAGGCGGAAACACGTGCCACCATCCGCGTGATTCCCTTTGAACAGCCGGAAAAGGCTGGGAAATGCGTGTTGACCGGCAAGGAGACCACGCAACAGGTCATTTTTGCACGAGCGTACTGACAGGAGGACAGAGCCACAATGCGTTTGCTGGTAACTGGTAGCAACGGATACATCGGGCAGGAGCTGGTCACACGCCTTCTCGAAGCGGGATATACCCTGAGAACCTTTGACCGCACCGCCAGCGCATCGAAAGACTGGGAACACATCGCAGGCGACCTGCGTGATGTGTACACCGTGCGGCGTATCGTTCAGGGCGTCGATACCGTCTTGCACCTGGGCGCAATGTCCAGCGACCGCCGCAACGCCCCCGATGAGGTGCTGGCGGTGAACGTGCAGGGCACCTGGAACGTGCTACAGGCATGTGCAGAGGCGGGAGTGGGGCGCGTGGTCTACTTCTCCAGCATCAATTCGCTGGGCGCTGTGGGCGGGTATCGCGCTCCTGATTACTTGCCTCTCGATGACTTCCACCCCCGCCACCCAATGACTGCGTATCAGCTCTCCAAACACCTTGCGGAGGAGGTCTGCCGAAGCTACAGCGAGCGCTACGGCATCGCCACCATCTGTTTCCGCCCCGCGTTCGTGGTGGACACTTCCCAACCTTTCCCGTGGTGGCGGCGCATGCCTGCCGAGATGCGTGCTGAATGGGGAAAAGACGAACTGTGGGCGTATGTCGACCTGCAGGATGTGTGCGATGCCGTGTTGCTGGCGTTGAAGGTAGAAGGACTTCAGCATGACTGTTTCCTGCTGAGCGCCGAGGATACCTCGGTGGAGGTACCCACCGCCGAGCTGGTGCAGAAGTACTGGTCGCAACTGCCATGGCGTGGCGACCTGGAGGCGTACGTGGCAGACAACCCCTACCGCGCGGTCATCGATACCACGCACGCCACCGAGGTTCTGGGTTGGCGCGCGCTGCGCTCGTGGAGAAACCAGGCAAAATAACCGGCTGACGAGAAGGCTGGGCGCACTTTAGTTTCATCTGCAAAGTGCCGATAATGGCTATAGCCTAACGACAAAAGGGATGAATAGCACATGGTCGCCCAGCCACACTACGCTTTCAGCGAGGAGCAGTACGACGCGCTTCGCGAAATCGCCAATATTGGGATGGGCAAAGCCTCCTCGGCTCTTGCCGACCTCATTGGCACCACCATTCTCATCAGTGTGCCTCAGGCGGTATGTGTGCCCATCAGCAACCTCCCCGAAATGCCGAGGGAACCCGAGCAGGTAACCGCCGGTATCTATCTTCAGGTCACTGGCGACGTCTGTGGACATGCCACGTTCATCTTCGAAGTGAACAGCGCCCATCGCCTCGCCCAGATACTGCTTGGGATGCCCGAAGTGAGCCTCGATGAGGTCACCGCTTCCGCGCTGATGGAGATCGGCAACATCATGCTGAGTGCGTATCTGACGGCGATCAGCGACTTCACCAGCCTCCAGCTTCTGCCCAGCCCCCCGGTGATGGCGGTGGACATGGGCTGTGCCATCCTGAATGCGGTCATCACCAACATGCAGAACCTCGACGACTTCGCGGTGACAATCGCTACCGATATCTACGACCCCGATGGACTGATATCCGGCACTTTTGTTTTCCTGCCTGAGCCGGGAGGCATCCAGAGAATCCTCGAGTCGATAGGGATGGGCTAAAGCGATGAGCACGAACCTGACGGTTGGCATGGGGGAGATCCAGGTGGTTCGCGGGGCAAGTGCTGTACTGACCGCTCTTGGACTGGGCTCGTGTATCGGAGTATGCTTGTATGACCCGTTGACTCGCGTGGCAGGCATGGTGCATGTGGTGTTGCCAAAGAGCCAGATGGATAAAGCCGGGGAGTTGCCCGGCAAGTTCGCCGACACCGCTATACCTGCCATCGTGCAGAGAATGGTAGAGATGGGGGCGAGCACCTCCCGGCTGAAAGCGGCGATCGCTGGAGGAGCGCAACTCTTTCAGTTTGGTGTGAGCAGTTCGCTGGATGTTGGCGCACGCAACAGCGAGGCGGTCATCGCGGCTTTGCGAGAGCTGGGTATTCCTCTGCAAGCGAAAGATGTGGGCGGCAGTGTGGGGCGCACGCTCCGCCTCGTTTCCGACACCGGGCTGGTGGCAGTGCGCACCATTGGGGGCACCGAGCGTGAGCTGGCGGTGCTGGGCAAGATTCTTTCCTCGTCGGGGGTAGCGGCATGAACGCAAAGGGGACTCCGGACAAACTGCAGCAGCTGGTACAGACCATCCGCGACCTGCCTGCGCTTCCCGAGGTGGTGGTGCGGGTCATGCGCATGGCGGAAGACCCACGCAGTGATGCGGCAGCCATCGCTCGCGTCATCGCCACTGACCAGGCAATGGCGGCGCGCGTGCTGAAGCTGGCAAACTCCGCCTTCTATGGGCTACCGCGCCGGGTGAGTACCCTTTCGGAAGCGGTGGTCATCCTCGGATTCCGTACCATCAAGAATCTGGCTATCGCCGCGTCCACGTTCGAGCTGCTCAATCGGGAGATTGCTGGCTACTGGCTGCAGCGCGGCGAGCTGTGGCGACACTCACTTGCCTGCGCCATTGGGGCGCAGCTGGTCGCACGTCGGGTGGGTCTGTCAGTGGCGGAAGAGGCATTCGTGTCCGGACTTCTTCACGACATCGGCAAAGTGGCAATCAACCTGTTCGTGCGCGAGCAGTTTGATCAGATTATGGAACGCGCCCTGAACGACCGTATCCCGTTTGTGGAGGCAGAAGAAGCGGTTCTCGGCTTCAATCACGCCATTGCCGGCGCACTCATCGCCGAGAAGTGGAACCTCCCACCGACGCTGGTGTCGGTCATCCGCTATCATCACCAGCCTTCCCAGGCGCCCGATGCCAGCACCATGGTATCGGTTGTTCACCTCGCGGACATTCTGTCCATCACACTGGGCATCGGCATCGGTGGAGACGGTCTGTATTATACGCTGGAAGATGGCACTCTCGCCATGTTCGAACTGCAACAGTCGGACATCGACGATCTGTGCGCGCAGATAGTGGAGCAGATGGCACAGGCGGCAAATCTGCAGGAACAACCGGAGGTAGCAGTACGGTGAAGGGACAGGCAAGTGCGGACGACTACCTGTGGTTCTGCGAGCGGGTGCTGGCGAAAACGGGACTGGACCTGCAACAATACAAACGTCCCCAGATGGAGCGCCGGTTGCGCTCGATGGCTGACCGTGTGGGTGCACGCACACTAGACGAATACTGGGCAGTGCTGGAGAAGGACGCTCAGCAGTTTGCCTATTTCATCGACCGCATCACCATCAACGTCTCCGAACTGTTCCGCAATCCGGAGAAGTTCGAGGAGCTGCGTCGAGTGATACTGCCCGAACTGCGCCAGCTGGGTAGTCCGATACGGGTGTGGAGCGCGGGATGCTCGTACGGCGCGGAACCCTACTCGCTGGCAGTACTTTTGGAAGAGATGCGCCCGGTGCCCTACCAGATGCTGGCGACCGACGTGGACGAGACCATCCTGAGCAAGGCGAAGGAAGGTATGTTTGCACCGGAAGACATGCGCAATGTATCGCCGGACTGGAAACAGAAGTACTTCGTCCAGCAGGGCAACCGCTACCAGGTCAAACCGGAGTTGAAGCGGAATATCACTTTCCGCAAACATAACCTGCTGGCAGACCCGTTCGACACCGGTTTCCACCTGATCGTGTGTCGCAACGTGGTGATCTATTTCACCGAGGAGGCGAAGGACAGGCTCTACCTGCGCTTTTACCAATCGCTGGTGCCCGGCGGCGTGCTCTTTGTGGGCAGCACCGAGCGCATCTTCAACTACCGTGAGCTGGGCTTCGAGATGCCTCTCTCGTTTTTCTACCGCAAACCGGCTACCGTAGCCCGAAGAGCCGCCTGAACATGGAATAAACCATAAGGAGGAAAGTCAAGGGGGAACATCTCATGGGCAAGAAGATACTGGTAACTGACGATGCGCTGTTCATGCGCGTCACTTTGAAGAACATCCTGACCCAGCACGGCTACGAGGTGGTAGGTGAAGCCACCAATGGGCGCGAGTCCGTGGAGCTCTACAAAAACCTTCAGCCCGACCTGGTGACGATGGACATCACCATGCCAGAAATGGACGGCATCAGCGCGGTGCGCGAAATCAAGAAGATTGACCCCAACGCCCGCATCGTTATGGTGACCGCCATGGGGCAGAAAAACCTCGTGGTGGAGGCGATCCAGGCGGGTGCGAAAGACTTCATCGTCAAGCCCTTCCAGCCCGAGCGCGTCATCGAAAGCGTGCAGAAACTGCTGGGCAACTGAAAGGAGTCGAAGCCATGATGCGTGTGGAGTACATCAACCCGTTTGTGAGTGCGGCGTATTCCGTGCTCGAGATGGTGCTGGGAATCGAGCCCGAGAAAGGACAGCTCGCCATGCGTCCCGGCATCTTCACCACCCAGCAGTGCAGTATCGTGATGGGTGTGACCGGCAAAGTGGAGGGAACCTGCATCTACGGCATGACCCTTGCTACAGCCGACAAAATCGCCTCGCATATGATTGGACAGCCCATCCGCACGTTCGACGCGCTGGCTGCCAGCGCCATCGCCGAGCTCGGCAACATGATTACGGGAAACGCAGCCTCTTTGCTTTCCGAAAAGGGCTACACCTGCCAGATCTCGCCGCCCAGCATCATCCGCGGAAGCAACGTGAAAATCTCTACCGTGAACACGCCAGCGCTGGTGGTGCCCATCCTTCTCGGCGAGTTCGGCTTCATCGAAATCAACGTCAGCTTGCAGGAGCGAAAATAGAATGCGCATAGAGGACAAATCGTCCATGCTCCTGTTGCGCTCCGTTCTGCAGAACGAGCAGCGAGCACAGGAGTATCAGGTGAATCTGCTGCGCAAGCACCTGGACGCACAGCAGGAAACAGGCGAACAGCTGGTGCAGATGATCGAGGATGCCGGAAAACTCCTCGACATCCGCGCCTGACCCTACTCAGGAGGTCGCAACCATGTCTCCAGACGGGCAGAACCTGTACGTTCAGGCGCAGGTGGGTGGTGAGACCGTCGGTTTTCCCGTGACTGCGGTAAGAGAAATCATCCACGTGCCACCCATCGCGCGCATCCCACGTGCCCCACGCTGGCTTCACGGCGTCGCTGCCATCCGCGGGCAGTCGATACCTATCGTGTGCCTGCGCGAACGCTTCGGCATGGAAACAGGCCAGCCTTCCCCCCAGATGCGAGTGGTCGTGATAGAAGTGTCGGGTCAGTCGGTAGGCTTTCTCGTGGACTCCGTGTCCACCGTGCACACCTTCGCAGGCGAAAACATCGAGCCACCCACTTCCCTTTTGCTGAACGAACAGAACAGCTACGTGCACGCCATCGGACACGACGGCGACAAACTGGTTCTTTTGCTGGACCCCGAG
>CAKZNX010000369.1 GCA_937132045.1 uncultured bacterium | reverse complement strand
GCCCGATGCGGTGGTGGAGAAGCACGGCGCGGATACCCTGCGCCTGTACGAACTGTTCGTGGCGCCGTTTGACCAGGCAATCGAATGGCGCGAGGAGGGCGTGAGCGGCGCCAACCGGTTCCTTCACCGCGTGTGGCGACTGGTGCTAGATGCCATTCCGCACTATCAGCGCGACTGGAAACAGAAGCTGCGGGGCGCCGAGCTGAGCGCGGACGAACGCAAACTGCGTCGCAAAACACACCAGACTATCAAGAAGGTGGGCGAGGATATCGAGGAGTTCCGCTTCAACACCGCTGTGGCGGCGATCATGGAGTGGGTGAACCTGATGTACGACCTGAAGGACGCCGCGATCACCTCCCCTGCTTTCAGCGAGGCGATACACTCCCTGGTGCTGGCGCTCGCGCCCTTCACCCCGCACATCGCCGATGAGTTGTGGGAGCGGCTGGGTTATTCAGGCTTCACCTACAACGAGCCCTATCCTGAGTACGATGAAGCCGTTGCTGCAGCAGAAGAGCTGAACATCGTGGTGCAGGTCAACGGCAAGCTGCGTGATGTGCTGGTGGTTCCCGTCGACACGCCACAGGAGGAGCTGGAACGCATGGCGCTGGCAAGCCCGAAGGTTCAACAGTTCGCCAACGGCAAGACGGTGAAGAAGGTCATCGTGGTGCCGGGCAGGCTGGTCAATGTGGTGGTGGGGTAAGGATTGGCGTGTTACCAGCTCACAACCCTGTGAGTGGGCAGGTTGCACTGCACCGTCCCTGACCGTTTCCTTGACCGTGCGCCTCCTGCGCGGTTACAATAAGTGCTGACACCAACGTGAAAGGAGCCAGCATCATGCGACCAATCCGACGCGCGCTGCTCAGCGTCTCCGATAAAACGGGCATCGTCGATTTTGCCGCCGCACTGAACGGGCTGGGTGTGCAGATCATCTCCACAGGAGGCACTGCGCGCACTCTTCAGGAGGCGGGCATTCCCGTCATCCCGGTGGAGCAGGTCACCGGCTTTCCCGAAATGATGGAAGGGCGCGTCAAAACCCTGCATCCCGCCGTGCACGCAGGCATCCTCGCCGACCGCAGAAAACCCGCACACCTTCAGGCTCTGCAGGACGCAGGCATCGAGCCGATCGATCTGGTCTGCGTGAACCTGTACCCCTTTGAGAACACCATCGCGCGAACGGGGGTTTCACTGGAGGAAGCCATCGAAAACATCGATATCGGCGGACCCACCATGGTACGCGCTGCTGCCAAAAACCACGAGAGCGTGGCAGTGGTGGTGAACCCCGATGACTACCCGGCAATCATCGGCGAGATGCGAGCGAACAACGGCGCTATCGGCGCGGAAACCCGGCGCAGGCTGGCAGCGAAAGCCTTCGCGCACACGGCGTTTTACGATGCGCAGATTGCGGAATACCTGCGCAAGCAGTTCCTGCCCGATACCCTCTTCCCGCACGAGTTCAACGTGGCTCTTCGCAGGGCACAGGAGTTGCGCTACGGCGAGAACCCGCACCAGCAGGCGGCGTTCTACCGCATCCCGAACTTCACCGAACCCAGCATCGCCACGGCGAAGCAGACTCACGGCAAGGAGCTCTCCCACAACAACCTGCTGGACTGCGATGCCGCGCTGGAGCTGGTCAAAGAGTTCGCCGAAGACCGTCCCGCCTGTGTGATTATCAAGCACACCAATCCCTGTGGTGTGGCGGTGGCTGATACGCTGGCGGAGGCAACCGAGCGCGCGCGGATGGCAGACCCCGTCTCAGCGTTTGGGGGCATCATGGCGGTGAACCGCGTGGTGGATTCCGATACCGCGGAGAAGATAACGGCACCCAACACCTTCTTCGAGTGCCTCATTGCGCCCGGGTTCGCCGAGGATGCCCTGCCCATCCTCACCGAGAAGAAAAAATGGGGCGCCAACCTGCGCCTGCTGGAGGTGGGGGAGCTGAAGCCGCCGCAGGGGGGTATCGTCCTGCGCGGGTTGACGGGCGGGGTGCTGGTGCAGACGCGCGACGTGCAGTTGCTGAAGGAGTCGTCCTCCGCCGCATCCATGCAGGTGGTGACCCGGCGCGCCCCCACCGACGAAGAGCTGGCGCAACTGCTCTTTGCCTGGAAGGTGGTCAAGCACGTCAAATCCAACGCCATAGTATTAGCGAAGGACTGGGTGATTGTCGGCGTGGGGGCTGGGCAGATGAACCGCGTGCAATCGGTGCGACTGGCGGCAGAGGCGGCAGGCGAGCGGGCAAAAGGCGCTGTGCTGGCATCCGATGCCTTCTTCCCCTTCCCCGATAACGTGGAGGTAGCCGCCATCGCCGGTGCGACGGCAATCATTCAGCCCGGCGGCTCGGTGAAGGACCAGGAGGTCATCGCTGCCGCAGACCGGCTGGGGCTGGCAATGGTATTCACCGGCGTGCGCCACTTCCGGCACTGAGATGGAAGCCACCACCCTGCTCACGGTAGGCGCGATTTCGGTCGCAGCAGGGTTGCTGGGCGCGTTGCTGGGGCTGGGAGGTGGTATCATCCTGGTGCCGGCGTTGATCCTCCTGCTGGACGTTCCCGAAAAGACCGCCGTTGCCACCAGCCTGCTGGGGGTGATTGCGACCTCCATCACCGCCAGCATCTCGCAACTGCACCACCGCTACGCCAATCTGTCGCTGGGGATGTGTTTGACCAGCGGAACGGTGGTGGGTGCGCTGGTGGGCAGTCTGATTTTCCGATGGATAGACCCACGCTGGATTGCCCTGCTGTTCGCTGTCATGCAGGGCTATGTTGCCTGGACGATGACCCGTCCCCGCCCCGTGCGCGCGGTAGAGGATACGGTGGCGCCCAATGCACACACCGCGCAGTATGTGGACTTCGCCAGCGGGCGTACGGTGCACTACACGCCCACGCGCCTGACGCTGGGATGGGTTACCAGCCTGTTCGCGGGGGTGCTTTCGGCTCTGCTGGGGGTGGGGGGAGGCTTCATCAACGTGCCGGTGATGAACCTATGGATGGACGTTCCGCTGAAGGCGGCGGCGGCTACCAGTTCGTTCATCATCGGCATCACGGGCAGTGTCAGTGCGATTATCTATCTCCTGCACGGCTATGTCGACCCCACCCTTGCCGCGCCGGCGGTGCTGGGGGTGATGGCAGGAGCCGTTGCCGGAGCGGCGCTGTCGCGGCGGCTGCGATCGAACATCCTGCGGCAGGTGCTGGTGCTGCTGTTGGTGATCAGTGCGGTGCGCATGACGCTGCGGGTGCTGGGACGGTGAGCGGAACCCGCCACGATAACGGGGGCTGGAGAGATTTCTTGTCGTGAACCCCTCTCCCTGCCTCTCCGCGACACGGGGAGAGGGGTGTCGCTGGCATGGCAGTGGGTTGCGGTTGACCAACGAGGCTTTCTCCAGCGCTCTTAGCGCACGTTGACGGCGTTCGCTCCGCAAGCGTATAATCAACACCGACTGAGTCAGGCAGACAAAAGCGAGACGAATGGCTATACGTTCTGGTATCTGCCGGGACGAGGCCGCAGTGCAATGGAGATGCCCCACAGTGCCTCACAGAGCATTGCATATATGATGACTATTATGATACAATAACTCAACTATTCTGTGGGAGGTTGTGTAATGGCATTCGGACCGAACGAGGCGGAACTGCGCTTTGACACGCTGGCAGTGCATGGCGGGCAACAACCGGACCCCACCACGCTGGCGCGCGCAGTGCCCATCTACCAGACCACTTCATACCTGTTCACCGACGCCGACCATGCAGCGCGTCTGTTCGCCCTCGAAGAGTTTGGCAACATCTATACCCGCATCATGAACCCCACGGTGGACGTGTTCGAGAGGCGGGTGGCGTTGCTGGAAGGCGGAGTGGGTGCGCTGGCGACATCCTCAGGACAGGCGGCGGAGACATTGGCAATCCTCACCATCCTTAAGGCGGGCGATGAAATCGTCTCTGCGAACAGCCTGTACGGCGGAACCTACAACCTGTTCCGACACACCCTGCCCAAAGTTGGCATCAAGGTGCACTTTGTAGACCCCGTTGACCCCAACAACTTCCGCAAGGCGTTGACGCCGCGCACGAAGCTGCTCTACGCCGAGATGGTGGGCAACCCCAAGCTGGACACACTGGACGTGGAAGCGGTAGCGAACATCGCACACGAGGCGGGCATTCCGCTGATGGTGGACAACACCATGCCCACCCCGGCGCTGATACAGCCCATCAAGTGGGGAGCGGACATCGTGGTGCACTCCACCACCAAGTTCATCGGCGGACACGGTACCTCCATCGGCGGCATCATCGTCGACTCGGGGAGGTTCGACTGGGGCAACGGCAACTTCCCCGACTTCACCTCGCCGGACCCTTCCTATCACGGGCTGGTGTTGTGGGACCTGCCGGAGCCGCTGAAGTCCATGAGCTTCATCCTAAAGGCGCGCCTGCAGATGATGCGCGATATCGGTGCGTGCATGAGTCCGTTCAACGCCTTTCTGTTCCTGCAGGGGCTGGAGACCCTGCACCTGCGCATGGAGCGCCACAGCGACAACGCCATGAACGTAGCACGCTGGCTGGAGGAGCATCCCTGCGTGAGCTGGGTGAGCTATCCCGGACTGCCCTCGCACCCTGCGCACGAGACCGCCAGAAAGTACCACCGCGGCGGACGTTACGGCGCGATCATCGGCTTCGGCATTAAGGGCGGTTACGAGGCGGGCAAACAGTTCATCAACGAGCTGAAGCTCTTCTCCCTGCTGGCAAACATCGGCGATGCCAAGTCGCTGGTGATTCACCCGGCGTCCACCACGCATCAGCAACTCACGCCCGAAGAGCAGCTGGAGACGGGCGTCACGCCCGACTTCATCCGCCTCTCCATCGGCATTGAGGACGTGGAGGACATCATTGCCGACCTGGATCAGGCGCTGCGAAAGGCGGCGCGCGTTTGAACCTTTACCATGGAGGCGCGTCAAAGAGTATAGCAACGGCTACAATCCAGAAGGAGGAATAGACCATGCGCACTCCATGGTACAACCGGATGGTATGGGTTCTGGGGGCAGTGGTGGCGTTGGTTGCTGTGCTGGCGCTGTGGCAAAAGACGCAGGCGCAGATAGAGGTGCCCAGCGTGCCGAACCCGCCTGCTGTCGTTGCCCAGCAACCGGGGCAACCTTTACCGCCGCCGCCCGGTCCGGTGGCGCCTCAGCCTCTGCCTGGCATCGAGCGGCTGGCGCTGGGTCAGGTTGCCGTCGCGGCAAACAACGAGTTCGTGTATGTGGTGCGCGGGAACATGCTGTATCAGTTTTCGGCACGAGACCTGCGGATGCTGAACTCGGCGGAGCTGCCTCGCCCGCAGATACGGCGTCCGGCTCTGGACGCTGGGGGGCAGACGCAGACACAGCCCGGCGTGCGCCGACGCCTGCGCGATCAGGGGCAACCGCCAGCCCAGCCGTAAACGCGATGAAGGGGCAACCGCGCCCGGTTGCCCCTGCTGGCAGTGATCACTACCGGAACAGCAGCAAGGAATGATACGATGGCTCACTGCAGCTGCCGGTAAAAGCTCCCCGTGCCCCATCTGGGTTCGAGCTGGAAGACCTCTGCGATGGTCGCCGCGAGGTCGGCAAAGGTCTGGCGTATCCCCAGCCACCTGCCTTCTACCATTTTCGGGCTGTAGCACAGCAGAGGTACCTCCTCACGCGAGTGGTCGGTGCTGGGGGTGGTGGGGTCGTTGCCGTGGTCGGCGGTGAGCATCAGCAGGTCGTCCGCGCGGAGTTGCTGGATTACCTGCCCGAGTCCCGCGTCGAACTCCTCCAGCGCCCTTGCAAAGCCATGCGGGTCGTTGCGATGCCCGTACAGCATGTCGAAGTCCTCGAAGTTGGTGAAGATGAGGTCCGCGTCGGAGTCCATTGCCTGCAGAGTGGCTCGCAGGTGCTCGGCGTTGTTGCCCGTGCGCTCGGAATGCGCAAACCCTCGCTCCGCGAACACCTGCCCGATCACGCCGATACCGTACACCTTCAATCCGGCTTCCGCCATCTGGTCAATCAGGTTGGGGGGCGGGGGCAGGGGGAAATCGCGGCGGTTCTCGGTTCGGCGGAAGGAGCCTGCGTCCTGCCCGATGAAGGGACGAGCAATAACCCTCTGCAGGTGGTGGGGTGGCTTCAAGATGTCGCGGGCGATTCGGCACATCTCGTACAGGTGCTCCAGCGGGATAACCTGCTCGTGCGCCGCAATCTGAAACACGCTGTCGGCGGAGGTATAAACAATGGGGTAGCCGGTGCGCATGTGCTCGTCACCGAGGCGTTTGATGATTTCGGTGCCTGAGGCGGGAGTGTTGCCCAGCGTCTTGGTGCCGATGGCGCGTACGAACGGCTCCATCACTTCGGGCGGAAAGCCGTCGGGGTAGGTGGGGAACGGCTCTTCGGTGAGGATGCCCATCATCTCCCAGTGTCCCGTGACCGTATCCTTGCCCGCGGAGCGTTCGCGCATCCTGCCGTAGCAGGCGCGCGCCGGTTGAGCTGGTGGCACTCCCTGCAGTGACAGGATGTTGCCCAAACCCAGCATCTGCAGGTTCGGCAGGCACAGTCCGCCTACTGCCTCAGCCAGGTGCCCCAGCGTGTTCGGTTCGTTCTCGCCGAAATCGCCGTAGTGTGCTGCATCGGGTGCTGCGCCTGCGCCACATCCGTCCATGATGAGCAGTATCACGCGCCGGAACAACCTCCCGTCACCTCCTTCTTATCGGATGACAGCGTGCTTGTGGGCATTATACCTGCTCTGTTCACCATTGCGCGAGAGGGCTTTTGGCAAACGCCTGGACGAAGCAATCCCCCTTGCCTCTCGTGTCATTGCGAGGAGCGCAGCGACGAAGCAATCTCCT
>CAKZNX010000368.1 GCA_937132045.1 uncultured bacterium | reverse complement strand
ATCTCGCCCTGGCTGAACGCCGCCCACGAAATGTCGTAGAGAAAGAACTCCGGACCCGAGGGGTCAGGCTCCACAGGGCGGCGGAAGTGGTCTACCTGCACGTGGTCCAGATTGCCGAAATCCTTCAGAATGCGCAATCGTTCGCCCGCTGTGCGTGAGTGGTTCATCCTGCTCTGCGCCTCTTCCAGCGTGTCCGGCGTTATCGAATCGATACCGAACGCAAGTCGTGCTATCAGCCGAACCGCCTCGCCGTACCCGGTGTGGTGGCACGCCTCCCAAGCCTCCTGAACGCCCTCGAAGCGAGCGCGCACATCCCGGATGGACGCATCCAGCAAACACCCGACCGCCTCTGGCGAAGCTCCCGCCACCACGAGGTCAGCGGTCACGTAGTTGTCGAAAAGCTCCACCAGCACATCGACAGGCGTCTGCAGGTAATCCTCCTCCCGGCACTGATGCTCATGCGTGTCCACCATAGGCGTGGACCAGATCTGCGCGCGCAAATCGCTCATCAAAGCACCTCCCCGTTTACCATCAGGTTCTGATTCCGCACCAGAAGGCGACTCTCCCGCGCACATCGAACAGTCTGGTGATGCTGGCACAGGCTTCGAGACTGAACCGATTACCGGGCTGGAGTTCCCATCTCGTCGCTGCGCTGTGGTTTGGCGGGCTGGCGTGTGCGGTCTTCTGGCGGGTGGTCTTTCTTGGGGAAGTGCTTTACTACGGCGACATCATGCTGTACTTCCACCCCATGCTCTCTTTTGCGCACCGCTGGCTGTCGCAGGGCATCCTTCCGCTGTGGAACCCGCACACGCTGTTCGGTCAGCCATACGTGGGCAACCCGCAGGAGTGGCTGCTGTACCCCTCTACCCTGCTGCTGGCATGGCTGGGCGCGGAGCGTGCCATTTCGTGGGGGGCGGTTCTGCATCTGTGGCTTGCGGGTTCAGGTGTGTATCTGTTCGCTCTGCGCCTGAGGTATCCGTTGACCGGCGCCGCGTTGGCAGGTACGCTCTGGATGCTGTGTGGAGCCGTAGTGCTGCGAAGCCAGCACGTGGGCATACTGCAGACGCTGGCGTGGTATGGCTGGTGCCTGTGGGCAGTAGAGCGCCTTCTGCAACGTGCGAACGCGAGCAGCTCTGTTGCGTTAACCGCTATGCTGGCACTGGGTTCGCTGGCTGGCAGTCCGCAGATGTGGCACATGCTTGTAGTGTTGGTTATCGCCTGGGTGGCTTTCCGCTGGCGCGCCGTGCAGGACCGCCATAGAGTGCTTCGCTGGGGCGCCACTGCCGCGTCAATCGCACTGCTCGTCGGCTGTGCCCACTGGTTGCCGTTGATCGAGCTGCTGCGCCATACCGAGCGTGACAGCCTGCCGTTACAGGAATGCGCGCTGTACTCTCTCGTGCCTTATATGCTTCCGTTGTGGATCGCACCCGACCTGTTCGGCTTTCCGTGGCGGGGAGACTACGCATTGGGGGTCTTTTACTGGGAAAGCGCTTTTTTCGCGGGCACGATACCAATCCTGCTTGCGCTCATGCGGTGGCGCCGTGCGCGGGATACAGAGCGGTTCTGGAAGTGGACGATAATTATCTCCCTCTGGCTGGCGGTGGGACCACATGGTGGGCTGTACTGGCTGGCATACCACCTTGTACCCGGGATGCAGAGCTTCCGTGTCCCCCTGCGCTGGACGGCTATCTGCGACTTCGCGCTGTGCCTGTGGGCGGCATCTGTACTGCAGCATGTGCAGGTCAGCCGTCACTGGTGGCGGTTGCCTCTGGTGATGCTGGTGCTGGCGCTGGCGTGGCACGGCTTTGCCGACAACGTGTTGCGCACACTGGTGCGTGAGGGGGAAAAGACGCAGGCAGTACTGGACATCGTGGACGGTGTCGGTTCGGCGTGGTGGCGGGCAACGGCAATGAGCACACTTGGCATCGCAATCCTGTCTCTCAAAGACGGGTGGCGCTGGAGTGTCGCGTCCGCAGTGACCATAGCGCAGCTGATGTGGATAGCCATTCCGGCTAATCCGACGTGCTCTCCGGAGGTCTTCATGCGCCCACCCAGCGCGGTCGCCGTGCTCACTGACGGTGCTGAGCGCCTCTTTGTGCCGGACACCTCGCCCATCTGGCTGCGCTACGTGAGCGCACAGAATTACGGCGCCCGCGACACGACCACCCTCCGGACATGGCGCGACACGCTGGCATCCAATATCGGCATGGCGCATGGGGTCAGTGAGGCATCTGGCTACGAGCCAGCCCCTCTCCGTCACACTCAGGCATTTTTTGAGCGCCTGCGCCGGGAGTGGCGAGGCTCCCCACACCTGCTGCAACAGGCAGGCGTTGGTTTCATTGCGCAGGGACAGACCGCCGAAACATGGGCAATCTTGCCGTCCGAAACCTCTGGTGCTCGGGCATGGATTCGCGAGAACGGCGAGGCAGTGCGCTGGCACATGCTGAACCCTCAGCGGGTGCAGTTGTTTCCGGGGGCTGGCGGTCAACTGATCCTGTCGGATACAGCCTACCCCGGCTGGCAGGTGTGGCTGAATGGTAGACAGTACGCGTGGCAGGTATACGATGGTGTGTTTCGCTCGGTTCAGGTGCCCCCGAACGCAGGGCAGATCGAGTGGCGCTATGTCCCCGACACCTTCCGCGCCGGTCTGTATCTTACCTGCCTCGGCGTCGCCTGCTTTACTGCACTGGCAGTGAACGCGCTGCTGCGCAGCCGGACCTAAATCAGCGAAACCTCCAGCCCCTCGCCGTCCAGAATCACGTTGACGCTGGCGCGGCAGTGTGACCCGTCGCGTACGAAATCAAGGTCGTGTCGCAGCATCTCGGCACAGTTGACGCTGTTGTGAGCCAGTAACACACTGCCGGGGTGCAGTTTGTCCAAAGCAGCTTCCACGATATCCAGATAGATGCCCTTACCGCGCCGTCCGTCGCCATCCGCGTCCAGATACAGAAGGTCAATCGGGCCGTGGTAGCGTGCCACCACGTCCACCGCATCCGCTGCCACAATCCGCGCCACCCCGCTGGGGTCCAGACGGCGCACGTTTCGCTCGGCGCGCTCTGCCTCCTCCGGTTTAATCTCCACCCCAACCAGGTCCTCGGCGGTATAGCACGCGCCTGCACCCACCGCCGCGCCTGCGTTAGAGATAAATGTGTTTCCGCAGAACACGCCCGCCGCGATCATCACCTTCGGCTGAACGATGGCGTTAATCGCATACAGCAGTCTCTGCATCCTCGGCGTGATGGCTGTCCACGGGATTTCGAACTCCTCTGCGACCGCCCGACGGAATGCCAGGAACCTCTGATGGTCATACTCCCTGTGCGGAATGATACCAGTCTCTCTCAGTACATTCAGTGCCTCGTTCACCACCTGCATTTCCTTTTCAAGCGGCTCCAGTGCGTCGTGAGGACGACGGTAGTCCATGTGGTAGCTGTGCCAGTCGTCGGCGCGATATTCTGCAACCACGGATTCCCTCCCATCATGATTTCAGCCTGCTTTTCCACTCGTTGATTTTCAGCAGCGCCTCCAGCGGCGAAAGGGTGGTCACGTCCAGCTTCTCCAGCTCCTCGATGACGGGATGCTTCTCCGCCTCGAAGAGGGTCAACTGCATTCTTTGCTTTTTCACCTTCATGCTGGAGACCGACTCCGCATCGGGGGCGATGGCGGTTGACATACCGCCGCGCTGGGAAGACTGTCGCTCCAGCTCGCGCAGAATCTCCTGCGCCCGCGCGACCACTTCGGGCGGGACGCCAGCCATACGCGCCACCTGTATCCCGTAACTGCGGTCCGTACCGCCCGGCAGCACCTTGTGCAGCCAGATAATCTGGTCGCCCTGCTCCTTCACCGCCACCCGATAGTTGCGCACGCCGGGCATCAGGTTCGCCAGCTCGTTCAGGTAGTGGTAATGCGTGGCGAACAGCGTCTTGCAACCGAATTGCACCAGCGCTTCCGCCACCGCCCAGGCAATCGCCAAGCCATCATACGTACTGGTTCCTCGCCCGATCTCATCCAGCACCACCAGACTACGCTCGGTCGCATGGTTCAGGATGGTGGCGGTTTCGGTCATTTCCACCATGAAGGTGCTCTGCCCGGTCGCCAGCTCGTCGTGCGCGCCCACGCGCGTGAAGATGCGGTCTACCAGCGCGATCTCCGCCTCATCCGCCGGCACGAAGCTGCCGATGTGCGCCAGCAGGCAGATAAGTGCCACCTGCCTCAGATAGGTGCTCTTGCCGCTCATGTTTGGACCGGTTAACACAATCATGCGCTGATCGTCGTCCAGAAGGCAGTCGTTGGGGATGAAGGTCTGCAGCCCAAAACGCTCTACCACCGGGTGCCTGCCGTTGCGAATGCGGATATGCGTCTCCGCATGCACCACAGGACGACAGTAATCGTTGCGCACGGCGACTTCCGCAAGGTTCGCCAGCACGTCCAGCTCCGCCACGGCGCGAGCCACCTCGAGTATCTGCGGGGCATGCAGGGCGACCTCCTCGCGCACCATGCTGAACAGCTCCTGCTCCAGAACAAGCGAACGCTCCTCCGCGCCGGTGATCTGCGCTTCCATCTCTTTCAGCTCGGGCGTGATGAAGCGCTCACCGTTCACGGTGGTCTGCTTGCGCATGTAGTCGGCGGGTACCTTCGCCAGGTGTGGCTTTGAAACCTCGATGTAGTAACCGAAGACGGCGTTGTAGCCCACCTTCAGCGAGGGGATGCCGGTACGCTCGCGTTCGCGCAGCTCCAGCTCCGCAATCCATTGCTTGCCTTCCCGCTGGGCGCGACGAATCGCATCCAGCTCGGCGTGAAAGCCGTCGCGGATGACTCCTCCGTCCTTCAGCGTAGCCGGTGGGTCGTCCACAATCGCTCTCGAGAGGAAACCCACCAGATCAGGCATACCGCGAATGGCTTCCTGCAATGTTTGCAGCCGTGGAGATTGAACGGATTGCAGAGCCTGGTGCAGTTCGGGAAGCACCTGCAGGGACTGTCTCAAGCCCGCCAGGTCGCGCGGAGATGCCACGCCGGTGGCGATGCGGGAGGTCAACCGCTCTATGTCGCCCAGTCGGCTTAGCTGGTGCCGAACCTCCTCGCGTGTCAGCGAGTCGCTCACCAGTTCCTGCACGCACTGCAGACGAACGTCGATGGCATCGATGTTCTGAAGTGGCTCGTCCAGCCAGCGACGCAGGAGGCGGGCGCCCATTGCCGTACGGGTCAAATCAAGCACCTCGATCAGCGTGCCCTTACGCGAGCCGTCCACGAGCGAGCGAGTCAGCTCCAGATTGCGCCGCGCTGCCGCGTCCAGATACATGAATCCGTCCACCGAATACGTGGACAGGGTACGAATGTGCTGAAGGGCGGGCATCTGATTGCGCCGGAGGTAGCGCAGAACCATCGCCGCTGCCTCCAGCCCGACGGTGTACTCTTCGCAACCGAAGCCGCGCAGGGACTGCGTGCCGAAGTGCTGTAGCAACAGGTGTCGGGCGTCGTGCCGGTCGATGTACTCCTGCGGGTCGTACAGGGTGACGGCGGCACCACAGGCTTCCTCGATGGCGGACGCGAGTTCAGTAGCCTCTTTCGGAACCAGCACCTCCGCCGGTTGCAGGCGCAGGATTTCCTGCACGATTCGCGCTATGCCCGCCTCCCCGCCGATCTCGGTAGCCAGAAACTCGCCGGTAGACACGTCCACTACCCCCAGCCCCGACAGCTTCTCGCCAGCAATCGCCGCGACCAGGTAGTTGTTACTGCGCTCCTCCAGCATCGAGTCTTCCAGCACAGTGCCGGGGGTCAGCACCCGAGTGACCTTTCGCTTCACCAGTCCTCGCGCGAACCGCGGGTCCTCCACCTGGTCCATCAGGGCAACCTTGTATCCCTTCTGAACCAGTCGCGCCACGTATCGCTCCACCGCGTGATAGGGCACGCCAGCCATCGGTACCCGCCCGTTGGTGCCGTCGTCGCGCCCCGTCAGCACGATTTCCAGCTCGCGCGCAGCGATTTCCGCGTCTTCGCCGTACAGCTCGTAGAAGTCGCCCACTCGCATCATCAGCAGAGCATCGGGATACTCCGCCTTCGCTCGGAAGTACTGCTGAAGCATGGGGGTTTTCGCTTGAGTCACCTGGTGAGACGCCATACCGGAAGACACCTTCTGCCACATACTTGCACCCATTCAGTGTATCACATGCGCCAGTGCACAGGCAACCATCGGTCAACCGATTGCGTTGCGTGCTCCTCATCGGGGTATAATCTGGCGGTTGCTAGAAATTGGCAGGGAGGGAGAGATTGTCTGCGATTGCTACACGCCCCTTTGGGAAGACCGGCTATCTGATGCCGGTTCTGGCACTCGGTGGTGCGAAGGCACTGGAGAGCAAACGCAATCAGGCAGGAGCCAACCGCATTATCGACGAGGCGCTGAACGCAGGCGTTCGCTACATCGACAGCGCCGCAAACTACAACGAGAGCGAAGAGGTCATCGGGCAGGCACTTCAGGGACGCCGACAGCAGGTGTATCTCAGCACCAAGAGCGACCGCCGCGACCACGATGGCGCGTGGCGTGAACTGGAGCGCAGCCTGAAGCGTCTTCGCACCGACTATTTGGACCAGTGGATTGTGCATCACGTGAGCACCGCACAGGACGTGCAGCGACTGACCGCCCCCGACGGCGCGCTGAGAGCCTTCTGGAAGGCGAAGGAGCAGGGCATCGTGAAGCGCGTGGGAATCTCCGGGCACCACGATCCTGCCATCCTGAAGCAGATGCTGGAGGCATACCCGTTCGATATGGTGCTGATGCCCCTCAATCCCGCCGAATGGCACCACCCGCGCTCGTTCAGCAAGCAGCTCCTGCCC
>CAKZNX010000367.1 GCA_937132045.1 uncultured bacterium | reverse complement strand
TCGGTGCACAGCATCGTGAGCCTCGACTTTGCGGTGTCGATGATTCCCGGCTGGCACACCACCATCTTCCCGCCGTACTTTGTGGCAGGAGCAATCTACTCGGGCTTCGCCATGGTGCTGACGCTGGTCATCCCCATCCGCGCACTCTATAAGATGCAGGACTTCCTGACCATGAAGCACCTCGACTGGATGGCAAAGATTATGCTCGCCACCGGGTTGATTGTGCTCTACGGTTACGTCATGGAGATTTTCACCGCCCTGTACAGCGCCAACCAGTATGAGCAGTACCTCGTCGCCAACCGCTTCTTCGGACCGTACGGCGTGTACTTCTGGGCTTTGCTCATTTGTAACGGTCTCATCCCGCAGGCGCTCTGGTCACCGAAGGTTCGGCAGAACGTGTTCCTGCTGTTCATGCTCTCGCTGATCGTGAACGTGGGCATGTGGCTGGAGCGCTTCGTCATCGTGGTCACCAGCCTGCACCGCGATTTCCTGCCGTCTTCGTGGGGCATGTACTACCCGACGGTGTGGGACTGGGCGCTCTTCCTGGGAACCATCGGCTTCTTCACCTTCATGATGTTCCTGTTCGTACGCTTCGTGCCGATGATCTCCATCTTTGAGATGCGCGACCTGCTCCACCAGACCGATAGGCATCATCGTGCACCAGCAGGCGCGCCGGTAACACCTGTCGCAAGCACGGAGGTGACACCATGAGCGTTCCCCTGCATGGCATCATCGCCGAGTTCGAGAACGCAGACGAGCTGATACACGCAGCGAAGCGTGCGCGGGAGGCGGGTTACACGAAGATGGACGCCTATTCGCCCTTCCCGGTGCACGGGCTGTCGGAAGCCATCGGCTTCGAGGACCACAAAGTGCCCTGGCTGGTGTTCATCTCCGGCGTGATCGGTGCGATTGCCGGTTTCTCGCTGCAGTATTACGTGTCGGTGGTGGACTATCCGTTGAACGTGGGAGGGCGCCCCTACTTGAGCTGGCCCGCTTTCATTCCGGTGACATTTGAAACCACCGTGCTGTTCGCAGCGTTTGGGGCGTTCATCGGGATGCTGGCGCTGAACGGTTTACCCCGACCGCACCATCCCATCTTTAACGCTCCGCGATTCGAGCGGGCATCGCAGGATCGCTTCTTCCTGTGTATCGAGGCGAGCGACCCGCAATTTGACCGTGTGAGGACGCGCCACTTTCTGGAGAGCGCAGGCGCCAGGCTGGTTTCGGAGGTGGAAGAGTAGACGATGCGTGTTGCCCTTACCCGATTACGCCGATTAGCATCCCTGACAGCCGCCACCGTTGCCATGGCGGTTCTGGCGGGATGCCATACCGACATGTGGCACCAGCCCAAAGCAAAGCCGCAGGGTGCGAACGTCTTCTTTGCCGACGGCAAAACCGACCGCACGCCCGTGCTGAATACCGTGCCCGTGGGAAACCTGCGCAAGGACGATGCGTTCTACACGGGCAAGGTGGGAAACAAGCCCGTGCCTCAGATACCGGTCAGGGTCACGCGCGAGCTGCTTCAGCGCGGTCAACAGCAGTATGAGGCGTTCTGTATGCCCTGCCACGGCAAGGTGGGCGACGGTCAGGGGATGATCGCTCAGCGCGGTCTGGCTTTGCGCCGCCCCCCGGCGACCTTCCACACCGATCGCCTGCGCAACATGCCTGTCGGCTATTTCTACGATGTCATCACCAACGGTTTTGGGGTGATGTACAGCTACGCCTCGCGCATCGAACCGGAGGACCGCTGGGCAATCGCCGCATACATCCGCGTTCTGCAGCTCAGCCAGTACACGAAGCGCGAGCAGCTGACGCCTGAAGACCTGAAGAAGCTTCAGGAGGAGACCACGAACACGGAGAGCAAGCCATGAACCCGGTCGAAGAGACATATCAGCGATTCGCACGCCTTCGTCAGACCGCTCTCACTGTGGGCATTGTTGCCCTGCTGGTCAGCGTGGTGGGCTTTGGCGTAGCGGGCAAGACCCAGTTCTTCCGCTCCTACCACTACGCTTACATCGTGTGGCTCTGCCTGACCCTCGGCATGTTCGGACTGACGCTCCTGCATCACGCGGTGCGGGGCAGCTGGGGTCTGCCCATCCTGCGCTTTCTGGAAGCTGGCACGGCGACACTCCCGTTGATGCTTGTGCTCTTCCTGCCGATACTTGCGGGCATGCGCGAGCTGTTCCCATGGACGCGCCCCGAGGTGCTGCAGGCAAGCGAGCATCTTCAGCATAAGACAGGCTACCTGAACGTGCCCTTCTTCCTGGCGCGCAGTGCGCTGTACTTCGCCGTCTGGATTGCGCTGGCTTCCGCTCTGCGACGCTCCTCGCTGAAGCAGGACGAAACGGACGATGACACGCAGGCACAGAAGCGCACCAACCTGAGCGCGCCCGGACTGGTTTTGTTCGTGCTCACCGTCACCTTCGCGATGATCGACTGGGTGATGACCCTGGAACCGTTGTGGCAGTCCAGCATCTACGGCGCGTGGTTTATCGTGGGACAGGGGCTGAGCGCCTTCGCCTTCAGCACGGTCGTGCTGTTGCTTGCGGGGCGCCACAAGCCCTTCGCCGACGTCATCAACCCGAAGCTGACGCGCGACTTGGGCAACCTGACATTTGCCTTCGTGGTGCTGTGGGCGTACACGTCGGTATCGCAATTCCTGATCATGTGGTCGGCGAACCTGCCGGAAGAGATTGTATATTACATCAAGCGCAATGAGGGCGGCTGGCAGTATCTGAGCGGTGGGCTGGTGGTGTTTCAGTTTCTGGCACCGTTTCTGCTGTTGCTGTCCAGCCGGGTGAAGCGCTACACGAACCTGTTGCTGCGCGTGATGGTGTTCATTCTGGTCATGCGGGTCGTTGACCTGTTCTGGATTATTCAGCCTGCGTACGGCATCCCAACGCTTCGGGTGCACTGGCTGGACATCTCTCTACTGGCTGGTATCGGTGGGCTGTGGCTGGCTTGGTTCGCACAGCAGGTATGTGCTGCACCGCTGTTGCCGCGCCACGACCCGCGATTGCAGGAGGCTTGGACCTATGAGCGCAGAGCATCATCCGTTGCCTAAGAAGAACGGTCACGGCGGAGGGTATGAGAAGCAGGATGTGGGCTTCCGCTTTGCCATGACCTTCGTGGTGGGACTTATTGCTGCTGTGGTGGTGGCGCTGATCATCACGGCGTGGTTCTACCGGCTTCTCCTGCCGTCTCCACCCCGGCAGGAACAGGTAGACACGGCACCGCGACGGCTACCCCCTGCACCGGTTCTGCAGGCGGACCCCGCCAGGGACATGCAGAAGTACCGCGAGAGCGAGAACCTGAAAGCCTCCAGCTACGGCTGGGTGGACCAGAACAAAGGCATCGTGCGGGTGCCGGTGCAGAGAGCGATGGAGATGGTAGCCGAACAGGGACTGCCACAGTGGCAGGCGCCGCAGGCGAATCAGGAGAGACGACAATGAAGACGATATATACCCTCATCCCGGTTGCGCTGCTGGTGATGATTGGCACGTTGCCAGTGCGGGCGCAGTTCTGGGAGGCACGCGACCGCGAGCGCAACAGCGTGTCGGAGATGGTCAAGGAGATAACCATCGAGCAGAAGCTGAACGAGCATGTTCCGCTGAACCTCACCTTCCGCGACGAGAGCGGGCGCGAGGTGCAGCTGAAGCAGTACTTTGGCAAAAAGCCCATTCTGCTGACGCTGGTGTACTACGAGTGCCCGTCGATCTGCGGGCTGGTTCTGCAGGGATTGCTCAAGAGTCTGCGCGTGATCAAATACACGCCCGGCGAGCAGTTCGAGATTGTCACGGTGAGCATCGACCCGAAGGAGACACCCGAACTCGCCGCCGCAAAGAAGCAGAACTTCCTGAAAGAGTATGGCAGGCTGGATGCCGCGCCCGGCTGGCACTTTCTGACGGGCGAAGAGACCCAAATTCGGCAGCTGGCGGACGCCGTCGGCTTTCGGTATCAGTACGACCCCAAGTCGGGGCAGTACGCCCATGCGGCTGGCATCATGCTGCTGACGCCCGAGGGCAAAATCTCCCGCTACTTCTACGGCGTGGAGTACTCGCCGCGCGACCTGCGTCTGGGCATCATGGACGCTTCGAAGGGCAAGATTGGCTCGCCGGTGGAGAAGGTCATTCTCTTCTGTTACCAGTACGACCCCACCACTGGTAAGTACAGTCTGGCGATTTTGCGGGTGATCCAGCTGGGCGCTGTAGTGACACTGCTGGCGCTGGGCGGATTCATCGGCACGCAGTTCTATCGTGAAAAGCGCAGCCGCGCATCACGAACGCCTCAGGAGGTGGCGAGGGAATGAAAGGGGTGCAGCTTCTTCCCGAGCAGGCGAGCACCTTCGCCAGTCAGGTCGACCTGCTGTTCTGGTTTCTGGTGGCAGTGACGGTGTTCTTCACCGTGTTGATTGGTGCGCTGGTGGTATACTTCGCCCTCCGGTATCGCCGGGGATCGACAGCCAGTCGCGCCGGAGCCAAAGAGACCGACCTGCGCCTCGAGATCAGTTGGTCGCTCATCCCACTGACCATCGGGCTTATCGTGTTTGTCTGGGCGGCGAAGCTGTACGCCAGTGCGTATGGACCGCCCCCCGAGAACGCGCTGGAGATATTCGTCATCGGCAAACAGTGGATGTGGCACGTCCAGCATCCCAACGGCATCCGCGAGAACAACGAACTGCACATCCCGGCAGGCAGACCGGTGAAGCTGACGATGATCTCGCAGGACGTGATACACAGCTTCTTCGTGCCAGCCTTTCGCATCAAGCGCGACGTGCTTCCGGGAAAGTATAACGTGGTGTGGTTCACCGCGACGAAACCCGGCAAATACCACCTGTTCTGCGCGGAGTATTGCGGCACTCAGCACTCGCGCATGATTGGCTGGGTATACGTTCTGGAGCCAGCGGACTACGAGAAGTGGCTGGCGAGCGGCGGCGAGGCGCGACCCTACGCCACCGCAAGCGGAGCGGGCACCATGGCTGGGGTGTCCACCGCTTCGCTGAAGGAGGCGGGGGAGAAACTGTACACGCAGCTACGCTGTAACGCCTGCCACGGCGCTACCGACGGTCAGCGCGGTCCCACCCACTACGGGCTGTTCGGCAAGAAGGTGAAGATGCGCGACGGTACCGTGGTGACCGCCGATGAGGAGTATATTCGTGAGTCCATCCTGCGCCCTCTGGCGAAGGTGGTAGATGGTTACGAGCCTATCATGCCCAGCTATGAGGGACTGCTGAACGAGGAGCGCGTGCTTCAGCTCGTTGCCTATATCAAGTCGCTGGAGAGTTCGACGAAGGTTGCGGAGGTGAAGCCATGAGTGTGACGGTTGCCAAGCCCGGCGAGGTGCGCCACAACTACCTGAACGCTGGCGACACGGTGCTCTCGTGGTTGTTGACCACCGACCACAAGCGCATCGCCATCCTGTACCTCGTGTCGGTGAGCTTCTTCTTCCTGGTCGGAGGCTTGCTGGCGGGGCTGATTCGCCTTGAGCTGCTGACCCCGCAGGGCGACCTGATGACCTCCGAGAACTACAACCGCGTGTTCACCATGCACGGCGTGGTGATGATCTTCCTCTTCCTGATTCCGGTCATCCCCGCGGTGCTGGGCAACTTTCTGGTGCCGCTGATGGTGGGAGCGCGTGACCTTGCCTTTCCCCGCCTGAACCTTGCAAGCTGGTATCTGTATATGGCTGGAGGACTTATCGCCACGTGGGCGATGGTCACCGGCGGCGTGGACACGGGATGGACGTTCTATCCGCCCTACTCCAGCAGTTACAGCACCTCGCAGGTGACGCTAACCATCATTGGCGCGTTCATCATCGGCTTCTCCTCCATCGCCACGGGCATCAACTTCATCGTGACGATACACAAGATGCGCGCACCGGGACTGACGTGGTTCCGCCTGCCCCTGTTCATCTGGGCGCACTATGCCACCAGCGTCATCATCGTGCTGGGCACGCCGGTGGTGGCGATTACGCTGTTGCTGGTGGTGGCGGAGCGCGTGTTCCGGCTGGGCATCTTCGACCCGGCGCTGGGCGGCGACCCCATCCTGTTCCAGCACCTGTTCTGGTTCTACTCGCACCCGGCGGTGTACATCATGGTTCTGCCCGCGATGGGCGTCATCAGCGAGGTGGTCTCATGCTTCTCGCGCAAGCGCGTCTTCGGCTACCACTTCGTCGCCTTCTCCAGCGTCGCCATCGCCGTCATCGGCTTCCTCGTGTGGGGGCACCACATGTTCACCACCGGGCAGTCGGTGTATGCGGGCATGGTCTTCTCCCTGCTCAGTTTCCTGGTGGCGGTGCCCTCGGCGGTGAAGGTGTTCAACTGGACGGCTACCATGTACAAGGGAACCATCGACCTGCGCGCGCCCCTGCTGTACGTGATGGGCTTTATTGGGCTGTTCGTCATCGGTGGGCTGACGGGACTGTTCCTGGCAGCACTGGCCACGGACGTGCACCTGCAGGACACCTACTTCGTGGTAGCACACTTCCACTACATCATGGTGGGTGGAACCATTCTGGGCTACATGGCAGGCTTGCATTTCTGGTGGCCCAAGATTACGGGACGCATGTATCCCGAAGGTATTGCCAAGTTGACGGCGCTGGTCATCTTTGCCGGTTTCAACCTGACCTTCCTGCCGCAGTTTGTGCTGGGCTTTCTGGGGATGCCGCGCCGTTACCACTGGTACCCTGAGGAGTGGCAGATGCTTCATGTGATGAGCACGGCAGGCGCGTTCCTGCTGGGCATCGGCTTTATCCTGCCCGTCTTCTATCTGTTGTGGTCGCTGCGAACGGGCGCTCTTGCCGGCCCAAACCCATGGGGCGCCACCGGGCTGGAGTGGAAGGTCGACTCGCCGCCCATCACGCACAACTTCGAGCAGACTCCGATTGTGACCGAGGAGCCATACGCCTACGACAACCATCATGAGCCCGAGGAGGTCTTCAGTGGTACAGGAGCAAGCACCACAAAACGTTAGCCTTCAATTCGAGGACGTCCATCAGCAGAACGAGTCTTACATCGTCGGGATGTGGACGTTCCTGGTGACCGAAATCATGTTCTTCGGGGCGGTGTTTGCCACCTATCTCGTGTATCGTGTGGCGAATCACACCGCCTTCTGGGAGGCGCACCTGCGCCTCGACATCCCGCTGGGCTTCATCAACACCTGTGTCCTGCTGACCAGCAGTCTGACCATGGCGCTGACCGTGCACTACGCCCAGCGACAGATGCCCAAACAGCAACTGCTGTGGTTGTCGGTCACCATGGCGCTGGCAATGGCGTTCCTCGTGGTGAAGGGCTTCGAGTACCACCACAAGTATGTGGAGGGGCTGATACCGGGTCCAAACTTCCGCTTCGAGCCAGCGGAGTATTTCCGCCCGGCGCAGCTCTTCTTCAGTCTCTACTTTGCCATGACGGGACTGCACGCTCTGCACGTGCTGATCGGTGTGCTGGTGATGGCGGTTATGGCGGTGCTCATCGCTATCCGGCATTCCAGCGTGCAGGATTTCATCCCGGTGGAGCTGGTAGGGCTGTACTGGCACTTCGTGGATATCGTATGGATATTCCTGTTCCCGCTACTCTATCTGATACCGAGGTGATGGCATTGGCAAACGGACACGACTCACACACGCATATCGTGCCGATCAGGGTGTACCTGCTGGTATACGCTGCCCTGCTGGTGCTGCTGGTGCTGACGGTGGGCGCGGCCTACCTACCCGGACGTCACACCCTGCTGAACAACGTGATTGCGCTGACCATCGCCATCGCCAAGGCGGTGCTGGTAGTGCTGTACTTCATGCACGTGCGCTACAGCACGCGACTGACGTGGCTATGGGCGTCGGCGGGGTTCTTCTGGCTCTTGATCATGTTCATCCTGACTCTGGGCGACTACTTCACGCGCCACTGGGTGCCAGCCATCGGCTGGGAGTGAGAAAGTCCGCCGGCGCCGTCTGCTCTTCGAGCAGGGGCGAGGTTTCCACCTCGCTCCTTCACTTCTCATGGGGTTCATTACAGGCTCAGTAGTTGTCGTCCGGGAACCAGACCTCCGCCCCCTCCCCTGCGAGGCACGCCTCTCCCCGCGTCGGGGAGAGGTCGGGAGAGGGGTTTACAACCACTTGCGCCTGCGAGGATTTTTAAAACACCCTCGCTCCTGCTTGACACGCCCAGAGCAGGTGTGCTATCCTGCAGTAGGATTTCTATCACTTGATGAAAGGATGAGACTCCAATGAGAAAGGTTGTCATGGCGCTTCTGCTCGTTGCGCTGGCAGCGACGGCGCACGCGCAGTGGCGCACGAAGGTCACTCGCATTCCCAAAGAGTGTGTGAGCATACGCCCCGCAGTGCGCGGTGCGTCACAGCCTTCACTGAGCGTGCAGAGCCTGAGCCCGCAGCGGACCGCGCTCATCTACGACAACTTCCCGAACGATGAACCGGCTCCGCACCTGTTCTACTACGACCCAACCGGCAACCGCGACGCCGTTAACTCGAACTGGTGGGTGGACTACGATAACGTGGGAGCCGGTGGAGAGGTGCGGGTGATCGAGTTCAGCGCGGAGGTCACCGCGCCCAACTCGCCCATACGGCTGTACTTCTTCCGCAATGTGACCGCGACGCGACCACCCAACGTGAACAATCTGATCCCTCTGAAAAACAGCACGGGGTCGGCGGCTTTCGAAGTAACCGCACAGTATGCGGGCTACTACATTTTCACCGTCACTCTGCCTACCTCGCTGTATTTTGACGTTCAGGGAGACATCGGCTGGAGCGTGGTGAAACCAAGATCCGCGACCGGTCTGTACTTCGTGACGTGGGACTTCAACGCGCCTATCGGCTCTCGCGATGCCTACCTGTCGGTGAACGCCGGAAGCACATGGCAGAGAGTAGAGTTCTACGGGCACCCTGTGGCGAACTTCACCATCCGGCTTTCCGGCATCCCTGTGCAGACGAACGGTACACTGCTCGGAACAGTGGGGCTGGAAGACTTTGGGTATGCGGTTCAGCCGCCCAAGGACGTATGGGAGGATGAGAACGACGCCTTCCTGCCCACCCTGGAGGTGGAACTGCGCCAGCCCGGCACCGCGAATGTCGTGCAACGGTTCTTCACCACCCCGTACGCTACCGAGCAGCCGGACGGCAGTCACTCGTACAGCTACCTTCTTCCCGTGGTGCCGGTTGGAACCTACGATATCGCTTTTCGCGGCAGTCACTGGCTGCGCAAGGTGGTACCGAATGTCACAGTCTCCGCCATTACCATCGTGGACGTGCAGCTGATGAACGCCGACATCGACGGCGATAACGAGGTGACCCTGTTCGACTTCGGGCAACTGGTCGCCGCGTTCGGCAGTCTCTCGGGCGATGAGAGCTGGGACTTTTACGCCGACCTCGACGGCGACCTGGAGGTCACGCTTTTCGACTTCGGCATCCTCGTGCGGAACTTCGGAATGCTGGGAGACGAATAAACCCGCTGCGAGAAAAACAGCAGTGCCCCTCTCCTGAGGGGCACTCTCTTTCAATACCTGTCGGGCAGGTACATGTGCTGATAACGGGTCGGCATTAGCGTCTCCAGCAGGTAGAGCACCGGATCGGGTACTGCCACGCCTGCACGCGCACACAGGTCGCTTGCCCGGGCGAACCCCACTGCTAACCGCGCCAGCACTCTGCCTGGCAGAGTCACGTTATATTGTGGGTGATTGCTCTCGTCGGCTCCCGCAGTGAGCACGCGCACCGAATCCTCTGTCACCTTCAAAGTGGCTTCGCCCAGCTCGGTACTGATCTTCAGAAGGCAGGGATGCGACCAGCCAGACCGCTGCACCTGTCGGCTCAGCTCAGGTTCCAGCGCCTTCAGCAAACGACCTGCCTCCAGCAGTCGCACCATCGAACCGCCGTTATCGGTGAACAGCTGCACCATCCGGCAATCAATATAACGGACAGCGTTCGCCATGGTGCTGTCGGGAGGCATCATCATTAAAGCCTCCTCCTTGCCTTCCTCCTTCGCTCTGCGCCGGCATAGAGCCAGCAAAGCATCTGCCGCATCCGGACAGTCTGCAATCACCTCGCCCAAAGGCAGGGTATCGGCAAATTCCCTTTCCAGAATCTCCCGCACCGACCAGCACCACCTCGCTCGCCATGCGTAACCCTCCACCTGCCCCGAAGGCGACACCGCCACCCAGCATTCATCCTGCGGGTAGTTTCCGGGCGTCTCCTGCAGTTTCTGCCAGACGCGCGCGTTCTCCGTCCTGACCGCAGTGCCCGTTGCCAGCGCAGTCTGATCGTCGTATATCCGACGTATGGCGGGCAGGTCTGCCGGCTTGAACTCCCGAACGCTCCAGCCATCTGGCAAAGGAACCTCGCCGTCGGCGCCGGGCACAAACACGGCGTATTCCGGTCCGGCGGTGACGTAGTCGAAACGATGATAGTAGCCCGATATGCCGTAGAGCATACTGATGCCCGCGTCGCCTGCGCGCATCTCTTCCATCGCTCGCGCCAGAACCCGGCGAGAGTACCCCTTCATGCGGTGCTCAGGCTTTGTCTCCACCCCACCGATGCCATCCATGCGCACCAGTGCCATCCCTATCCGGATCGTGAATGGGACAATCCAGCACCAGCTGGCATCCTCACCGTTCACAGAAAACACCACACGCTTTGCCCCGTTCTGCTCCATGCAGATTGTGATCTGCTCATCAACCATCGCCCTACCTCCTGCCTAAGGTCGCCTGTCAGCTCTGTCGCATCGGTCTTCGCTATCCGAACAGCTTATCCCTGCATGTTTGATTTTCTTGTCTAAATATCGTCGGTATATACACAGACCGCAAATTTTACCGCAACCGAACGCTACTGATAGGCGTCACACACCATGGATGTCTGAACGGGGGCAGCGGTGCAAATGTACCTGTTAAACCCGGTCCTCTCAGAGAGCGAAGCAGTACGGGTATCCAGAACGAGAAAAAGGAGGTATCCCGTGAAGAGAAACGAGATTAGCCCAGCTGCTGCAGTGGTCGTGATTGCGATCGTGCTCGTGCTGGTGGGCTTGGCGTACTGGTGGTTTACGGGTGGACGAGTGCGTCGTACCGTAGAGACCACGCAGCCAGGCGTCAGCCCGTATCCCCCCGGTTACGTACCGGGCGGAGTGAGCGCACCGCCACCTTCAAGTGCACGTTGACACAATTTCCAGGAGGACAGAAAATGCGACGCAGAATCGGTTTCACACTCATCGAACTGCTGGTGGTCATCGCGATTATCGCGATACTGGCTGCCATTCTGTTCCCGGTGTTCGCACAAGCACGGGAGAAAGCCCGGTCGGCAAGCTGCAACTCGAATGTGAAGCAGCTGGCTCTGGGGATGTTGATGTATTCACAAGACTACGACGAGCGTTTTCCCGTCTGGTATACCTACCCAGACAACTTTCCGCCACCACGCATGTGGGAACTCTATTCCCAGTGGTACTACAAAATCCACCCATATCTGAAGAACACCCGCATTTACGAATGCCCCAGCACCAGGCGGGCACGAGACTGGTACCTTACGCAGGATGGCTGGCAACCAGCCGGATCTGTACTCAGCTACGGCGCAAACGAGAGCATCATTCGGGTCGTCAGCGGCGAAACCGACTTCAGCAAGCAGTCCGGCATCGAGCGCCCGGCTCAGCTGGTAATGCTCGGGGACTGCTGGACACCATGGCTGCCATATTGGGGAAGTGGACGCGCTGCCCTGCCGGACTACACTGGCGACGATTTGTGGGATCATCAGTACGACCTGAACGACCCGTGGGTGCAGAATGTGCTGCGAAACGTCAACGCCTACACGCGCCACAACGCGGGTTCTAACCTTGCTTTCTGCGATGGACACGTGAAGTGGTT
>CAKZNX010000366.1 GCA_937132045.1 uncultured bacterium | reverse complement strand
TCTCCCCGCACTCCCGACACGTTGGAGACGGTCACTACCGTATTCGCGGATCGGCGGAAGGTCGCGTCATCGGAGGTCGCATGATAGTTGGAGTCGCCGGCGAAGGATGCGCTCATCGGGCGGTTACCCAGCACGCCAGCGGTTACCGTCCACGTGCGTGTCGCCTCTCCTGTGCCGCTGGTGCTCGCGGAGCCAGCATTCGCGCCGTCCACGGTGAACTGTATCGTCCTGCCCGCGACCGGGGCATTGTCCGACACCCGGCGAAGCGTCGCCCGCAGGGTGGTGGCTTGTCCGATGGTTCCAGAGGCGTTCTGCAGGTCCAGGGTGGTGGTATACTTGGTTGCGATGGTATACTGTGGGCTGTACCCCCAGTTCCCCGCCACATCTCGTACCGCGAACTCGATTCTGTTGTTTGCACTGCTCTGCTGGTTGAACGGCACGTTGCTCGCTGTGATAGTCTGGTGGGCGGTGGTGCCGTCCGAACCCGTTATCGCCGTGCTGACCCACGCGCTCCAGGTGGCACCGCCATCCGTGGAGTACCGATACCATCCGAGCACCGAAGTAGCCAGCCCGGAGAGCACGTCCCGCACCTGAATGGTGATGGTCGGGGTCAACCCGGTTGTGCCCACACCGGTGACGGTCAGGTTCTGCCAGTCCTGCGGCGGGGTGAGGTCGATCCTCACGTTCTGCCAGCCGCTGTCGCTGTAGTTGCCAGCGCGGTCGTAGGCTCGGAAGTAGACCTGGTTCTCGCCAGCTCCGCCTTGCTGATTGAACGGCACGCTGTTCGCCGTGATGCGCTCCAGCGCGGTGGAGCCGTTGCTTGCGCTGGTTGTGCAGGCAAAGGGTCCCTGCGTGCCTGTGCCGGATGTCCAGTACCAGTAGTAGATTGCCGTCGTGTTCAAACCCGACAGCGTATCCTGCACCTGCATCGAGCAGTTGGGAGTGGCATCGTTCGTCCAGCTGGGAAGAAACCCCTGCCAGCTGGCGGGTGCCGTGCCGTCGACGATGATGGTGTTCGTGATAGCAGCCGTACCGCCGTTGATGGAAGCGACGTCGAACCGCACCTGCTTGGCGCCTTCGGTCGTGCCGCGCAAGTTCCAGATCAGATGACGCCAGAGACCGGCGGGGATGCTGCCCATGTTTGTATGGCCGACGGCGCCCATGTTGTAGCTCTCAGTCGTCCCGTTGGGCGCATAGCGCACCTTCGTCAGGCTGTTGAGGCTGATGCCGCTGGTAAGCAAGTCGATATCGCCGATGACACCTGAAGCCACGTAAGAGGCTGCCCGTGCCCACCCGATGACATCGAAGTTCACCCCGGGGCGCACCGCTACCGGCGTCTCAAAGACCACGTTGATGTTGGGCGTGGTGTCCCCGTATACCGCCCTCACAGTCACTGCCCACGCCTGCGAGGAACCTTCGTTCTGGGCATAGGTAT
>CAKZNX010000365.1 GCA_937132045.1 uncultured bacterium | reverse complement strand
CACCAGCCCATGAGCGGGCGCGTCCTTCACCACCCAAAGTGCCTCTTCTGTAGCACCTGCGACCATCGATACCTCCACGAGCGTACAAACTGCCAAAATACAGCACACAGCACGTCCCATTTGTCTCACCTGTCTCGTGCGGGCGGAAATCTGCCCGCAGTCCCTCTGGATACATTCGTTCGGAAACGGGCGGCAGAGTCCTTCCATTCGAGTTGCGCACCGACTTTTTCACTTAGGCGATTCGGTAACCTTGCAGCACCGGAGAAGGAAGTGAGCCTCGCTGGGTCTATTGAAACCGGCCGGAAATCCCTCTGCGCGGATTCACTGAGGGTGTTGAAAAAAGCGAAACCTATCCCCCCAACCCCCTTCCCGACGCGGGAAGGGGGAGTTCAGCACCTCTCCTCGCTTCGGACAGAGGCAGGGAGAGGGGTATGAAAGGGCTTTTGACAAGGTTTCTGGTCGTCAATTCCCTACCGGCAACGGGTTTTCACATACCCTCATAGCCACTTGACACATGGTCGCATGATATGAAAAAATGTCAAGTGATGGAGGTACGAGAACGATGCTGGGCGAGCGGATCAGGCTGGCACGATTGGCGCGTGGATGGAGTATGCGTGAACTGGCACGCCGGGTGGGCGTCAGTCCGCAAGCCGTTTCGAATTACGAGCGTGGCGGTGACGTCCCCAGTTCCTCGGTGCTGTTGCGCATCGCGCAGGAGCTGGACAAGCCTCTGGAGTTCTTTTTCTCGCGAGGCATTACCATTACTGAAATCACTCCAGCCTTCAGGCGACACGCCTGTTTTCCGAGACAGAGCCAGCGTCACCTCGAGGCTCATCTGGTCGGCGTGCTGGAGCGTTTCGCGCTGGTGGAAGAGCTGGTGGGGGGCGGGCATTTTCAGTTTCCGAACGGTTTTCCGTGCCGAGTGTCCAATTTGGAGGGGGCAGAGCAGTGCGCGATGCAGTTGCGCAAAGCGTGGCAACTTGGTGACGATGTTATCTCGAACCTGACTGCCTTGTTCGAGGAGCACGGTATCTGTGTCAGCGAACTTCCGTCCGATGTAACCGGCATCGATGGATGTTCATTCTGGGCTCGGCTTCGTGAACCTGCCAGCATCGCTATACCGATCGTTGCCGTTCATGCTTCAATACCCGGCGATCGGCAACGGTTCACGCTTGCTCATGAGCTTGCCCATTTGTTGATTGAGCCCGAGCCGTCCTGCGGTGCTGAGAAAGTCGTCCATCGGTTTGCCGCAGCTTTGCTTGCACCAGCGCCGCTGGTTCGGGACGCGCTGGGTGATCGTCGTGAGCACCTGTCCCTGTATGAGCTTCATCTTCTCAAACACCAGTTCGGCATCAGCATGATGGCGCTAATCCTGCGGGCAAAAGAGCTGGGAATCCTGCCCGAAACCAGGGCGCGCGAGATGGTGAAAGCATTCCGTGCACGTGGATGGCATCGACACGAACCGGGTGACCCTTATCCTCGCGAGAAGCCACAGAGGTTGTCTCGTCTCGTTTTACGCGCCTTAGAAGAGAACGTTATTTCGGAACAACGCGCTGAATACTTGCTGGGCGAGCCGGTATCAACCTTCACTCGGCGATTGAGTGAAGAGCACGGAGGGCTTGAGGCTGGTGTTCTCGGTTGATACGTCCGCATGGATTAACTGGCACCACGGCGGGCTCTGCAGATCGTACTGGCAAGCGGTTGGCGTTTTTGCTCCTCTGATTTCGTCCTTGCAGAGTTGCGGTCCATCAATGTCCCTGCCCTGCTCTCAATGGGTGTTCAGGAAAGAACTCTAAGCGGGGAAGAAGTAGGCGCCCTCGATCAGCTGGCTACGGATTACAGGGGTTTGAGTGTGGCAGACCTCTCCGCGTTGTATGTAGCATCTGTAGAAAAGTATATCCTGCTCACCGATGATGGAAACCTTCGCAAAGTGACACAATCCAAGCGAGTACAATGTCATGGTACGCTGTGGCTTCTTGAGGCGCTCGTTCGCCAGGCTCAGATGACGCCACAAGAGGCGTGTAAAGCACTGGAGAACATGATGAACAGGGGAGCTCGTTTTCCTCACTCCGAAGTGTCATCATTGAGAAGGCGATGGCAATGTCCCTGAATCACCGGCTGAGGCGGATGTGGTCCATATAGAGCCTTCCG
>CAKZNX010000364.1 GCA_937132045.1 uncultured bacterium | reverse complement strand
TGGGACTTCGCCACCGACGTGCACGCGATTGACGACTGGCAGGTTCGCCTGCGGCTCCAGCGCGAGGGCGCGGTGGTGCACGAGAGCCTGCATCCCGTTTTCCATACCCATAGCCGAGCACGCCTGCACGTGCAGGACGTACATCTGTGGTACCCGCGCGGCTACGGGGAACCCGTTCTGTACGAAGCCTTCGCTGAACTACTGGACGGACAGGGAGAGGTACTTGCGACGCACCAAACGCGCATCGGACTGCGAACGGTGGAGTTAGACCGCACGGATATTACCACCCCAGAAGAGCCGGGTGAGTTCGTGTTCCGGGTGAACGGCGTGAGGGTGTTTGCAAAGGGCACCAACTGGGTGCCGCTGGATGCCTTTCACAGTAGAGACATACAGCATATGGAGCAGTCGGTTCAGATGCTCGTTGACCTGAACTGCAACATGGTGCGTTGCTGGGGCGGAAATGTATATGAATCAGACGCTTTCTTTAACTTATGCGACCAGCATGGCATTATGGTGTGGCAGGATTTTGCACTGGCGTGCGCCATCTACCCGGAAAGCATCATTCCGGATATCCGTGCCGAAGCGGAAGCAGTCGTGTTTCGCCTGCGCAACCATCCGAGCCTCCTTCTGTGGTGTGGCAACAACGAAATCGACCACACCTACCTGTGGACAGGGCTACAGGTTGACCCCAACACCGATCGCATCAGCAGAGAAGTGCTGGCAGAGCTGGTGCGTCGGCTCGATCCGTGTCGACCCTACCTGCCCAGCTCGCCATACATCAGCCCTGAGGTGATGCACAGAGGGGCAGACCCGAACCTGTCGCCGGAGCAACACCTTTGGGGTCCCCGAGACGATTTCAAGGGACCTTTCTATACGCGTTCACTGGCGCATTTCGTCAGCGAGATCGGCTACCATGGATGTCCAGACCGACGCACACTCGAGCAGTTTCTCGACCCCGACTTTTTGTGGGGCTGGGAGGACAACGACCAGTGGCTGACGCACGCGACGAGACCGCTTCCCAAAATGACCGACTTCAATTACCGTATCCCCCTGATGGCGAAGCAGATTGCGGTTCTGTTTGAGAGTATCCCGGAGAACCTGGACGACTTCGTCCTTGCCTCACAGATCAGTCAGGCGGAGGCGCTGAAGTTCTTCATCGAGCGCTGGCGCCAGCGCAAATGGCGCACCACCGGCATCCTGTGGTGGAACCTCCGCGACGGATGGCCCATTATCTCCGATGCCATTGTAGACTACTATTTCAGAAAGAAGCTGGCGTACGAGTACGTAAAGCGGGTGCAGACGGACATGTGTGCCATGCTAAGTGAGCCGGAGGGCGGACTGCACTCGTTGATCATGGTGAACGACACCCTGCATACCGTTCAGGGCGAGGTGTTCATCGTGGACGCTGATACCAGGCAAGAGATGCTTCGCGCCACCTACCGCGTGCCAGCAAACGAGAAAGCCATCGTGGGCACTATACCGGCGGTGAGCCAGCCTGCCATGTGGCTTATCCGGTGGTCAGATGAAACGGGACGTCACTACCTGAACCATTACCTTGCGGGTGAGCGTCCGTTCCAGCTGGAGCAGTATCGCCGATGGCTGCAAGAACTGGAAATCCCGCAGGATATCGGCTCGGTGCATCGAAATGTTACCTGATACTGGTAGGGGGTATCTTGGAGATGGAGCAAACATCAGCCAACCGTGTTCCGCTGGAAATGATAGACCGCTTACGCCGTATCGAAGGACAGGTGCGTGGACTGCAGAAGATGGTGCGTCAGGGGCGTGCGCCCGCGGAGGTCATCTACCAGATAGCTGCAGTGAAGTCGGCGTTGGAGCAGGCAGCGCTGTGGTATCTGGCATGGCAGGCGCAGTGCGATGGTGCATCGGATGAGACGGTGGGCTCGGTACGAAGCACCCTTCAGCTGATCGCCAAGGTGCTGTAGGGCACGAATCTTCCGGTCAGTTGAGCGGGTCTAACATACGGACAACACGATGGAGGAGGCAGCATGGTTGAGATACAGACGCGCTGGATTGACGGTATGCAGTTCCTCAGTATATCATCTGGCGGGCACCCGCTGGTCATGGACGTGTCGCCGGACGGTGGCGGACGCGGCGAGGGCATTGGACCGATGGAGTTGATGCTGCACGCACTTGCCGGGTGCACCGGGGTGGACGTGGTCAGCATCCTGCAAAAGAAGCGACAGCCTTTGAAGGGGCTTGAAATTAGGGTGAAGGGTGAAAGGCGTCAGGAGTACCCGCGTGTTTACAGCGAGATCGAAGTGGAGTATATCTTCCGCGGAAACGGGCTTGACCCAAAAGCGATTGAGCAAGCGATCAAGCTCTCGCAGGAGAAGTATTGCAGTGTTGAGGCGACTCTGGCAGCCTTCGCTCAGATACGCAGCAGTTACCGCATCATCGAGGAGGAATGACGATGTCGGTTGAACAGACCCCAGTCGGCATTCGCGTGCGGGTGGCGCTTCCC
>CAKZNX010000363.1 GCA_937132045.1 uncultured bacterium | reverse complement strand
AATATGAAGCGCCTCGGCATGTATTACGCCACCGCCTGTTATCGCGATGAACAGGGCAGGTACTTTACCAGCGGCGGGCTGGGCAGGTACCTGCAGGTACTGAACGCGCGCTATTCCTTCGAGGTGGTGCTTGCCGCACCCGTCACCACACAGCCGCTTGACCATCTATGTTTTCCTCTGCCGGTGGCGCGGGTGCGAGTGTACGAACTTCCGTACTTCGAGACCTTTCTGGGCGCGATGAAAGTGCGTCACTGGCTGTTACAACGCCTGCGCGGGTTCGTGCACCACGAATCGGTGCATGTGTTGTGGCTGCGCTACCCGGGAGCTTACGGCACCGCCCTTTGGCGGGAGGCAAAGCGGATGGGCGTCCCAGTGTTTTACGAGCTGGTTGGGGACCCGGTGGGTCTGCTTTCGGCGTCCGGACAACTGAGCGGGTGGAAGAGGCTAATCGCCGTAGCGGTCGCGCGCTGGCACGAGTACATTCTGAAGCAGCAGCTTCGGCAGACACCTGCTTTCGCCATCTCCACCGCGCTGGCAGAGCACTATGCGGTGCCGAACGCAGGGCTGCCAGTGATCGCTGTATCCACCCTGTTGCAAGCCGATTTCTTTCAGCGAGAGGACACCTGCCAGGCGACGCCGGTGAATGTGTTGTTTGTTGGGGTACTGCGTCATGAAAAGAGTGTGGATACTCTGATACAAGCGGTAGGTCTGCTGCAGCAACGGAACCAGCCCGTGCACCTGCACGTCGTGGGTGACGGACCCGAGCGTGCAAACCTGGAACGCGAGGCGTTGCGTTGTCTGCAGCCGAACACCGTGCACTTTCACGGCTTCCAGACGGACCCTGCTATGCTTCACAGGTTCTACGTGAACGCCGACCTGTTCGTCTTATGTTCTGTGTCGGAGGGTTTGGGGCGAGTAGTGCTGGAGGCGATGGCGCGGGGAGTGCCGGTGGTGGCGACCCGCGTGGGCGGTATCCCCGACCTCGTGAGGGACGGCGAAACCGGGTTGCTGGTGCCGCCGCGCGACCCTGAGGCGCTCGCTCACGCTATGGACCGGATTATCCACGATGAAGGTCTGCGCAGGCGGCTCATCGCAAGTGGGTATTGCGTGGCTGAGCGTCACACCGCCGAACGTTTTCTGGATGATGTGATGCAGTTCATCGCTACCCACACAGGCATAGACCTTGTGACGCAGAAGGTGCAGTCGTGAGGGTGCTATTCTGTCAGCCCAGTTCCGCCAAAAGTGCGGTGAGCGGACCAGAATGGCAAACCGTGCTGGTGGCAGAAGCGTTGCGAGCGCGTGGACACGACGTGCGGATTGGTATCTTGTTGGTGGAGCGTCAGGAACCTGCCGAACAGACCACGCTGGGCGTTCTGGCTCTTCAGCGCGGCATACCGGTAGCCGGTCTACCTATCCACGCCCGATTTCATCTTCCCGAAGCTGTCACCAGCTTTCGGGCGTTCGTCAAACAGCAGGAACCGGACGTGGTTTGCGTGCAGAGCTATCGGGCTGACATCGTGGCGGCGCTTGCGGGCAGTTCGCCGTCCGTAGCATGGACACCGGGCTGGACGGCGGTCAATCTGAAGGTGAGGTTCTACGAATGGCTGGACAAACGCCTGCTGCGCAAGCACAGCGCGGTCGTGACGGTATCCCTGCGACAACGGCGTGAAGTGCTGAGGTTGGGGGTACCGGAGTCGCGAGTATTTTGCATTCCGACAGCTATTGACCTGTCCATGATGCCGGAGGCGTACACCCGAGAGCAACTGCATCGGTTTCTGAGCCTGAATGGTGAGCGCACGGTGGGTGTCGTCGCGCGACTGAGCGCCGAGAAGGGGCATCGCTACGCGCTGGAGGCGCTGGCGGAGGTTCGGTCTCGTGTTCCCGACGTGCAGATGCTGGTGGTGGGCGACGG
>CAKZNX010000362.1 GCA_937132045.1 uncultured bacterium | reverse complement strand
TTGCGTGACTGGAGGACAGCGATGAACATCCACATGACATCGTCTGGAAAGAAGCTGATCACCGTCATCCCCGGCGACGGCATCGGGCCCGAGTGTATCGACTCGGCGCTGAGGCTGATCGAGGCTACCGGCGCGCCGGTGGAGTGGGAGGTGCGAGAGGCAGGCGCCAGCGTGTTCAAGAAGGGTCTGGAAACGGGTGTGCCGCCAGAGACCATTGAATCCATTAGCAAGACGCGGGTGGTGCTAAAGGGTCCGCTGGAGACGCCGGTCGGTTACGGCGAGAAGAGCGCCAACGTGACCCTGCGAAAACTGTTCGAGACCTACGGGAACATCCGCCCGGTGCGTGAGATGCCCGGTGTACCCACGCCCTACAGCGGGCGAGGCATCGACCTGGTGGTGGTTCGCGAGAATGTGGAGGACCTGTATGCGGGCATCGAGCACATGCAGACGCCCGGTGTGGCACAGTGCCTCAAGCTCATCTCCCGCAAGGGATGCGAGAAGGTTGTAAGGCTGGCGTTCGAATTCGCTCGTGCCGAGGGGCGCACAAAGGTGCACTGCGCCACCAAGTCCAATATCATGAAGTTCACAGAAGGCATGTTGAAGCGCACCTTCGAGGCAATTGCGCCCGAGTATCCCGACATCGAAGCCGCGCATATTATTGTCGACAACTGCGCTCACCAGCTGGTCAAACGCCCCGAGCAGTTCGACGTTATCGTCACCACCAATATGAACGGCGACATTCTGAGCGACCTGACGTCGGCGCTGATCGGGGGGCTCGGGTTCGCTCCCTCCGCCAACATCGGCAACGAGGTGGCGATATTCGAGGCGGTGCACGGGTCCGCGCCCAAATACGCGGGCAAGAACGTCATCAACCCCACGGCGGTTATCCTGTCGGCGGTGATGATGCTTCGACACATCGGCGAGTTCGAAGCGGCTGCGCTCATCGAGAACGCCATTATCGTCACCCTGGAAGAGGGTAAGGTGCGTACCGGCGACGTGGTGGGTTACGACAGAGGCAACACCACCTCAGAGTACACCGACGAAATCATCCGCAACCTGGGCAGGAAACCCACACAGACCTTCGTACGTGACTACAAACCCATTCGCCTGCCAGAGGTTTCGCCCGACCCGGTGACGGTGCGCCCGAACATCCGAAGGGTGGTCGGGGTGGATATCTTTGTGGAGAGCGAGCTCCTGCCTGAACCGCTGGGGCATCTGCTGGAGTCGCTGGCAGAGGATTCGGCGCTAAAGCTGAAGATGATATCCAACCGCGGTACAAAGGTCTATCCCCCTACCGGCGCAATCACCGACGTGGTAGACCACTATCGCTGCCGCTTTGTGGCACGCGACGCCGGAACCGAACTCACCGACGCCCAGATAATGGAGCTGCTTCAGCGCGTGGCATCCCGGGTCCGCTGGATGCACCTGGAGAAACTGCAGGAGTTCGACGGCGAGATGGGCTTCACCAAAGCACAGGGCGAAGACTAGCTGTTCCTTCTGAGAGTATCCTATGGGGAGGCAGCACGACCTGCCTCCCCTTTCCCTTCGCTTGCGCAACGCCGTGAACGTCTGGTAACATAAACCGACGGCGATTCTCAACGGCATGTTCAGGAAGAGTGTATGGAGAGTATCGAGCATCAACTGCGAGTTCTGCAACGCGGTGTCGCAGCAATTATTCCGGAAGAGGAACTGCGCGAGAAACTGGAGAAATCCGCCAGAACCGGCAAGCCGCTGCGGGTAAAACTGGGGCTGGACCCAACGGCACCCGACATTCACCTCGGCTTTGCGGTGGTACTGCGTAAGCTCCGACAGTTTCAGGAGTTTGGGCACATTGCCTGCCTCATCATCGGCGACTTTACCGCCATGATCGGCGACCCCACGGGGCGCAGTAAAACCCGCCCGCAGCTGTCGCGCGAAGAGGTGGAGGCAAACGCTCGCACCTATCAGCAACAGCTGTATCGTATCCTGATGCCCGAACGCACGGAGATATACTTCAACAGCGACTGGCTGGGCAAGATGAGCTTCGCGGACGTCATCCAGCTGGCATCGCGCGCCACCGTTGCCCGCATCCTCGAACGCGACGACTTCCAGAAACGCCTCGCCGAGGGCAAGCCGCTGGGGATGCACGAGATTCTCTACCCGTTGTGTCAGGGCTATGACTCCGTCGCCATCCAGTCGGATATCGAGATGGGCGGCACCGACCAGATATTCAACAATCTGGTGGGACGTGACCTTCAGCGCGAATACGGGCAGGACCCGCAGATTGTGCTTGCGATGCCCCTGCTCATCGGGCTGGACGGCGAAGAGAAGATGAGCAAGTCGCTGGGCAACTACATCGGTATCACAGAACCGCCCGACCAGATGTTTGGCAAGGTGATGTCCCTGCCTGACAACCTCATGGTGTCCTATTTCGAGCTGTGCACCGATGTGGCGATGGACGAGGTGCGCGACATCGCCGTGGGATTGAACGAGGGCAGACTGCACCCCATGGAGGTGAAGCGTCGGCTCGCCCGCGAGATTGTCACCATCTACCACAGCGCGGAGGCAGCGCACGAGGCTGACCGCGAGTTCCTGCGTGTCTTCTCTCAGAGAGAACTGCCGGAGGAGATGCCGGAGGTGGAGGTACCCGCCGACATCGTGAAGGATGGCAGGGTGTGGTTACCCCGATTGCTCAGCTCCACCGGACTGGTCAGCAGCAACAACGAAGGGCGCCGCATGATCCAGCAAGGCGCCGTGGAAATAAACGGCGAGCGCATCGGCGACCCGAACGCCGAGCTCGAGGTGCAGTCGCTGAAGGGCGCAGTGATCCGCGTGGGCAAGCTGAAGTTCGCACGCATTCGCAGCTAAGCAGCCAGCGCAAGGAACTGACCCGCCGGCGGATACTGCCTGTCCCACAACAGCTGCGCGTGCGCCAGGGCAATCTGTCCCGACAGCACCTTCTGGCGCAATGTGTCGCGCAGCGCCGACCGGAGACGTTCGCTGACGGCTTGCCGGATGTCCGTGTCTTCGGCTCGACGAAGCAGAAGGTCTCGCAGTTCGCCATCCACGTCAAGCGCCTCGATGACGCTCACCGTGCCCGAGAAACCCGTGTGTCGGCACCGGTCACATCCGCGTGCCTCGTGAATCAGCGCCTCGCGCGGCTCCTCTGTCAGCCACTCGGCTAGGGACACCGTCTGGGCGACGCGACATGCCTCGCACAGCTGGGGAATCGTATGCACCTGTATCACACCGAGCAGGGTGGTCGCGATGCCAGTGGGCGCCACACCGAGATGCCTCATGTACTCAATCGCACCAATGACATCCGCCGACGGCACAGCCAGCGCCACCCACACCCCCGCGCCAGCCGCGGAAACCAGCACCTGCATCTGTTGGGCGCTTTGCACCATGCCCGCAATCACCACGTCCGGATCCTGCGCTAGCACGGCGTGAATTGGTTTGATGGAGCCTGGAGCGTAAGCCTCCGCGTCGACGAAGCACACATCCGAAAGTCCCTGAGCCGCCGCCCAATCCAGCGAAAAGGCGCTGACTCCTTCCCCCGTTTTTCGCTGAAGCGCCGCCCGCAACACCACCTGACACGCGCCGAGGTCATCCCCTGACACGACAAACAGCCCGCTGCGACTCGCCAGCATCCGCTGAAAGGCATCGGCGGCGTCGGCACTCAGCCCGTCCATGATAGCATCCGCAGGCGCCGTACGCAGGAACCGAATGACGGCGCGCTCTCCCCGCGATGTGTGCACGCAGGAGAGCTGCGCAGAGGTTGCTTCGTTCCCCCTCTCGACCTGCAGAATGCCGGAGAAGTGCGCCTGAGGCATCTGCGGCAACATGCCGGTCAGCTTCTTCAAGCGATGGGTTGCCACCCGTGCGTATGCATTCGGCACCGTACGCACCGTCTGCAGACGCCCACCCACCCGGTAGCACACGACAACGGCATGGCGGTCGTACGACTCGAGGTGCACTGCCTCCGCTCCCTGACTGATGGCATCGTTCAGCAAGCTATCCACGAACTCGCGGACACACGGATACTCGGCAGCGAGTTCCACATCTCCCGCGTCCTCAGGATAGAACAGGCGAAGTGCCGCCTCAATCATCGCAGGATTCGCACACACAAGGCGGAGCGGCTTCGGCACCACGCGGTACAGCTCCTGAATACTTGCACTGTTGTTGATGTCCAGCGGAGCGACCAGCATTTTACCGTTTTCCATGCGCAGGGGAAGTACCTGAAGGCGCCGGGCAATGGCAGGCGCGATTTCACCTACGGCTTCGGGTTGCACGTCAGCAATTGTGAACCGGATATATTCCATGCCCGACTGCAGAGCCAGCGCCTCGGTCAGCTGCTCGTTGGTGACGTAGCCCCATCTCGTCAGGATACTACCCAGTCGCTCGCCGGTGTCTTTCTGCTCCATGACCGCATGAACGAGCTGCTCCTGCGTGATGTAGCCCAGTTCAACAAGGATTTGACCAAGCTGCCGGTTCTTGCGCATGACGGGACCTCGAGCCGCGTAAGGGTTATCCTACGCTAAGTATTATCGGCGGGCAGTTGAGTATCTGCAGTTCAATGAGTTGGCTAACGAAACCGGACCTGAAGCCACCGCACCCATGTCTTCATTCGCAGGGGATAATGGCGCAGGCTCTCGCGCAGGGCTTCTCGCGCTTTCGCACTCTCCCCCTTATGCAGGTAGAGAACCCCCAGTGCCGCCAGCGCTATCCCAACCGCCCGTCGCACGCGCCAGCCATCGAGCCTGAGCAGTTCAGGGATACGTTTGCGGATACGTTCCTCGTGGATCCACAGGTCATCTTCCAGCATCCGCTGACGCTGATGCATGGTGTTCTGCCCGTGAATCCGATAAAGTGTTAGCGGTTCGGGAACGTATCCCACCCGGTAGTGCTGGGCGATGCGCAGCCACATGTCCCAATCACCCATCCCGAACAGGCTCTCCTCAAACTTGCCACACCGTTCGATGCAATCTCTGCGGAACATCACCGAGGAGGTAATGAATAGATTGCGGGTCAGCAGTTCGGGCAGGAGGTCGCCCTGCGGGTTGGGATGGAAGCGCACACCCAGAGGATTGCCCGAGAGCGGTTGCCCCTCCGCGTCGATGAAACGAAAGCCGGTATGCACCAGCCCGATTCGGTGGTCCTGCTCCATCAGCGCGACCTGCTTCTCCAGCTTGGAGGGTAGCCACACATCATCCGAGTTCAGGATCGCGATTTGCGGCGCCCGCGACAGCGCAATCCCTTCGTTCAGACAGGCATAGGTACCCCGGTTCTGGGTGTGCTGAACAAGGTGAACTCGGTCAGTGAAGGCGCGCAGAGTCTGCGGTGAGTCGTCCGTGCTGGCGTCGTCCACCACCACAATCTCCACGTCCTGCAGAGTCTGCGCCAGCACGCTCTCGATAGCCTGTCTCAGGTAACGTGCGTGGTTGTAACTGGTCAGCACCACGCTGACAAGCGGCATTTACCAGTCTCCCACCAGCGCAGCCAGCACCGCTTTCTGCGCGTGCATTCGGTTTTCCGCCTGGTCGAATACCACCGACTGCGGTCCGTCTATCACCTCGTCCGTAATCTCCTCGCCCCGGTGCGCGGGCAGGCAGTGCATCACCATCGCTGACGGCTGTGCCTTCTTCATCAGCTCCGCGTTGACCTGATACGGCAGGAATACCTGCCTGCGCTGTTGCGCCTCATGCTCCTGCCCCATGCTCGCCCAAACGTCGGTGTAAATGGCGTCCGCAGTGCGCACCGCTTCCACAGGGTCGTGCGTGATGGTAATCTCGGAGCCGGTATCACTCGCGATCTCTCGCGCTCGTGCGGTGATGCGGGCATCGGGTTCGTAGCCCGGTGGGCAGGCGATGGTGAAGTGTGTGCCCAGTTTGGCGGATAGCAGCATGAGGCTGTTCGCTACGTTGTTGCCGTCACCTACAAACACCAGATGTTTGCCCTCCGGGTCGCCCCTGTGCTCGATGAGCGTCTGAAAGTCCGCCAGCGCCTGACAGGGATGCTCGAGGTCGCTCAGAGCGTTAATCACCGGCACCTGCGCGTTCTGTGCCAGCTCCACCAGCGTCTGGTGCGAGAAGACCCGAGCCATCACCACCTGACACCATCGCTCCAGGTTGCGCGCCACATCGGGCACACTTTCGCGCTTACCCAGCCCGATTTCGCTGGGGGAAAGGTAAATCGCGTGTCCACCCAGATGCACCATTGCCGCCTCGAAGGTGAAACGTGTGCGCAGAGACGGCTTCTCGAAAACCATTGCGAGCAGATGCGGTCGCCTCCAGCGTACCAGCTCCTCGCCGGCTCGTGTCGCCTTTTTCACGTCTGCCGCCAGCTGCAAAAGAGCCGAACACTCTTCGGACGACAGATCCTCGATGCTCAGCAGGTCGCGCCCGCGCAAACCGGCGATGGCGGGATTGTGGCGCAGCGGAACTGGGATTGGAGCAGAAGTAGCCTCCCGGCGCGACGGACGAACCGCGGCGCGGGCGCGTTCCAGATTTACCTGCAGGCTCTCCAGCACCCTGCACGCCATAGAGTTTCCCTCTCTCAGCAGTCCCAGCAGCACATGCTCGGTGTCGATATCCTCTCGCCCGAGCAGCCGCGCTTCGTCGTATGCCAGTTCCAGTGCCCTTCTGGCGCGAGGCGTGACCTGCCCCTCGTCGACACGGCGTTTCGTTGCCTGCTCCAGCTGATACCGCACCTCCGCATGAACCCTGCTCGGGCTGACGCCCAGTTCGTGAAGCAGGCGCGAGGCGCTATTGGTAACATCACTCACCAGACCGAGCAGCAGATGCTCGGTGTCGACGGCGCTCGCCCCCAATCTGACAGCCTCGTCCTGCGCGTAGCCGATTGCCTTCTGCGCCTGCTCGGTGAACTTCTCGTACAGCGACACCTGCCATCTCCCTCCTCTCATGGGATAGCTTATTGTAGCCTATGGTGCGGTTAGCACGCAAATAGGTGCGAGGGATGCTGTTGTGCTATAATCGGGTGCAGGAGGGGCAAAAATGACACACTCAGCTCATCGCATCGCATCCATCGACATCGGTACCAACTCCATCCTGCTGACGGTGGTACAGCTGGACGGGGGAGCCATCACAACACTCTCCGAACGCAGCCGCATTACGCGACTGGGCGAGGGGCTTAACGCCACCGGCAAACTCTCAGACGAACCGGTGCGTCGTTCACTGGAAGCCCTGCGTGAATACCTGGCGGAGTGCCAGCATTATGACGTACAGGAGATACTGGCGGTCGGCACGGAGGTACTGCGCAAGGCAGGCAACGCAGAGACCTTCCTGCAGGCGTGTGCACAGATGGGTCTGTCGGTGGAGGTCATTTCCGGCGAGCGTGAGGCGCAACTCAGCTACCTGAGCGTGGTGAAAGACCCCGTTTTCGCCGAACGTTCTGCCTGCCTGACCATGCTGGACGTGGGCGGCGGTAGCGTGGAGATCAGCCGAGGTTGCGAGGGAACTCTTCAGACCAGCCGCAGTTACCCTATCGGTGCCGTGAGGCTGACAGAGGCACACCTGAAAGCCGATCCTCCTGCCCCCGACGAGGTCGACCGCCTGCGCGAAGCGGTGCAACAGCACCTTCAGACAGAAACTTCCCTCGGTGATGGCGAATACCTGGTGGGGGTTGGGGGTACGTTTGTCAACCTCGGTTGTCTGCACCTGCGTCTGCCGCACCACGACCCGGAACGTGTGCACGGCGACACACTGAGGCTAGGCGAGATGCGCTCGCTGGCAGATATGCTCTGCGCCCTACCGCTGTCGGAGCGACGCAACCTGCCCGGCATAGAACCCGATCGCGCACCCGTCCTTCACGCCGGCGCACTGATTGCCAGTACCGCGATGGAATGCCTGAAGGCAAACGAGATAGCGGTGAGTATGAGAGGTTTGCGCTGGGGGCTGATTTACGAGTATGCCGATGCGCATCGCGATTGACGCCCGATGTCTCACCGGGGCATACACCGGCGACCGCACCTACTGGCTGGGTCTGGTGCGCGGACTGTGCGCGCTGGAGCACCAGCACGAGATTGTTTTGTATTCGCACGTCCCCATCACCGACCCGCGCGTGCCCGAGGAAAACAGGTTGAAACGTCGGGTCATCCCGGCGCGCAACATGCGATGGTGGAGCTGGAAGCTCTTCCCCGACGTCGCCAACACCGATAGAGCCGATGTGGCACACGTCCAGTACACGGTTCCATCCCGCCTGCGTATGCCGGTGGTGACAACCGTGCACGACATCTCCTTTCGACTGATGCCGCGCTGTTTTCCGCTGAAGCACCGCATTCTGCTGAATCTGAGTGTGCCGGCGTCGATGCACCGCGCTGCACAGGTCATCACCGTTTCGGAGAGCAGTCGCCGCGACATTCTGCGCGTGTACCGCCTTCCCGAACAGAAAGTGGTCGCAATACCCAATGGAGTGGACGACAGCCTTCAGCGCGTGGAGCCTCCATACGCCGAACAGAAACTCCGTGAACACTACACGCTGGAACTTCCGTTCGTGTTGATGGTGGGGGTGCTGCAACCGCGCAAGAATCTGCCGCTGGCGGTTCAGGCGTTCGCACAGGCGGTTCTGCCCGTCGGGCTTCCCCATCGTCTGGTCATCGTCGGGAAACCCGGGTGGGGTATGCAGGAGTTACAGCGTGCTCTCGCCCGATGGGGGGTTCAGGAGAGAGCCGTACTCACCGGCTACGTGCCCGACGAACACCTTCCGCTCTTCTACTCCACCGCCGATGTACTCATGTACCCCAGCCTGTATGAGGGTTTCGGTTTACCGCCTCTGGAAGCTATGCGCTGCGGATGTCCCGTGCTGGCAAGCGACATTCCAGTGATGCGCGAGGTGGTGAACGACGCCGGGATGCTCCTTTCACCGCGTGACGCGGTGCAGTGGACGCAGGCACTGCACTCCGTGCTAACGAACGTGTGGACGCGCCAGCAGATGCGAGAGCGAGGTTTCCAGCAATCCGCCCGTTTCTCCTGGCAGGAGTCGGCACGGCGAACACTGGAGGTCTACGCGAGCGCAGGGGGCATCAGGTAGACAAGTTGCGCGAACTACTCCTGCGCAGTGCGCTGAGCCGCCCTGGCGCACTCCGCCCCAAACAGAAACGCCTGCGCCGAAAGATACGCCCACAGCAACAGCACCACTGCCGCGCTGGCTGCGCCATACGCCGTCTGCACGCCGGTCAGCCCCAGATACACGCCAACCGCCAGCTTGCAGAGCGCAAAGAGCAGCGCGCCGATACTCGCCCCGCCCCATAACTCACGCCAGCCAACGCGCGTGTCCGGCAGGATGCGGTAGGTGAAGGTGAAAAGCAGGGTCACCAGCGCCCATCCCGCCGCGAAACTCACCCACCGCCAAACAGGAGCGGACGGCAACACGCGCGAGGAGACGGCGCTCAGAGCGACATCCACACCCAGCCACACAATCAGCACGACAGCTGCCAGCAGAACCACCACCACCGACAGCAGGTGCCCCCGTACCGTCGCACGCAGTCCTCGCGCTTTCGCCTGCACATCCCACACGATGTTCAGAGCCACCTTTACCTGTCGAAACAACCGCGCCGCACCAAACAGCATCAGCAACAGGCTGAGACCGGCAGCAGAAACTGTGCTGGCAGGTTTCTGGGTGTTTCTCAGCACCTCCTGTGCGAAGCGCGCCGTGTCTTCATTTGCCGCCTGCGCCAGCAGGTTCACCACGTACTGCGAAGCCGCCTCCGGAGGCACCACCAGCGCCGTGACTGCGACCGCCAGCACCAGCAGAGGCGCCAGCGACAGCATGGCGTAGAACGCGATCGCCGCGGCGAGGAACGGCGCATCGTGCTCCTGCCACTGCCGGATGGCGCGGATGAGCAGTTGTGGTAGACTCATTCTCGAGAGCGCGGTTTTATCGAAGTCATCCACAGGGCAAAACCCATTTTTGCCTGAGCAGTTCCCAGTATATCACACGGCGCGACGCAGGGTGTATCATCATGCACGATGTAGAGTGGTTGCGTTGGCGGAAAGAGGGTCAGTTTCTGGAGCGCAAGAGTTGTTACCGTCGCACGCAAACAGGATACCAACCGAATATACGTCAAGCTGTCGACGCTGTCGCAGAAACCCTCATAGCAATGGCGAATGCAGAAGGAGGCACTGAAGTTCTGGGTATTGAGGATGACGGGACAGTAACTGGGGTACCGGAGCGTTAGAACCTGGAAGAAATCGCTCAGCAAATACAAGAACACGTACGCCCTCCCTTGAGATTCCGTTTCCGAGAGGCTCAGCTGGAAGGTACACGTATATGGGTTTTTGAGGTCGACTGGAGTCGTGAGGTTCATCAATTGAGTGATGGACGCTATTTGTACCGCCACAACGACCGCAACCTGCCCTTCTCCGCTTCAGACATTGAAGCGATAAAGCGCTCGCGGCGGGAACTGTTGACGGAGGCGCAGTTTGTACAGGATGCGACCCTATACGACCTCGACGTCGACCTGATCGCGCGAGTAGCAGAGCGTGCCGGGATTGCGGGAAACGTGGATACTGTTCTCGAACACTACCGCCTTGCGGAGCGGGTAGAGAGTCGTTGGGCAGTGAGTCTTGCCGCCGTGCTCCTGTTTGCGCGCGAACCGTCACGATGGCATCCTCGGTGCGGCATCGATTTTGCCATCTGGCGAGGTACAGAGCGGCGCTCTGGCAGCGAGTTCAACATCCAGAAACGTCTGCGAATCGAGAACAAACCACTACCGCTACTGATTGAACAAGCTCATGCCCAAATCAAACAATACCTGCCTCAACGGTCAGTATTGGTAGACCTCTTTTTTGAAGAACACCTTGCCTATCCTGAATTCGCGTGGCAGGAAGCCATAGTGAACGCGGTTGCACACCGCGACTACGGACTAAAAGGCATCGGCATTGAAGTAGACCTGTTTGACGACCGGTTGGAAGTACGCAGTCCGGGGCAACTTGTCGAGCCGGTAACAATTGAGCGGCTACGGCAGAGAGAACGCATTCATGCTTCCCGAAACCCGTGCATTGCGCGCGTGCTCACAGACTTTGGTTTGATGCGCGAGCGTGGTGAGGGAGTTCCACGAATGTTTGACACTATGGAGGCAGAGGGGTTGCAGCCACCGGAACTCAGCCTTGAGGGCGGATGTTTCGTCGTCGTCTTGCGCAGTACGCCTGTCTATTCTCGCCAAACGATGCAGTGGTTGGCACAATGGAGGAATACCGGTCTCTCGTCAACCCAGATCAGAGTGATCGGCTTTGCGCAAGAACATCGTGGGGTCTTTACCAGCAAAGATTACCAGAAGCTGACCGGTGTGGACGCGTATACAGCTAGCAGAGAGATCCGTGAACTGCTCAGGAAAGGGGTTGTCGAGCGTGTGCGCCACAAGGGACGTGAATACCGTGTAATTGACGAGCCAGCACGCAGGCGTGAGTTGTCCACCATCCTGACAGATGAGTTTCCCTGCATCGGCAAGCTGTTATCCCAGCAGGGTTTCATCACGAACCGCGAAGTTTGCGCCTTGACAGGTCTATCACGTATTCAGGCATATCGCCTCCTGCTGAGATTGGTGGAACAGGGCGTGCTCGAGCAAGTTGGTCGGGGACGCAGCGCCCATTATCGCCTAAAATCACAAGTGCATCCATCTATTGATGAAATGCATCACGATTAGTAAAAACTGTGCGTTTTTTAACCGATGCATTTCGCCTGTCCCTCTCGGTCCTTTCCACTCCATCGGCAACCTTTCGCGTCACGGGAACCTCCGTGCTATGTGGCTCGTCACACAAGGTGCCCGAAAGAACAACAGCCAGCCAAGCAGGAATACCGGCATAATGTGGCACAATATCTCAGGGATTAACATAGAACAAGCGGTTCTCACCGGTCTGGGGGCGGGCGCACGGCGCGTCCGTTTTTACGTATAGCATATTACAATGAGCCTCATGCCCAAGCGCATGAGTAGCCCATAAAGGAGCGTCAAGCAGCGATGAAAGCAGTCACACTGAACGGACAGGAGATCGTCCTAACCGCTGAGGGCTACGCACGCATCGAGAAGGAGCTGGAGCACCTCAGCAAGGTGGAACGCAAAGCGGTGGCTGACCGGATACGCGAGGCGAAGGATTTCGGCGAGCTGACAGAGAATGCAGAATACGAGGATGCCAAGAGCGAGCAGGCAATCATCGAGGGACGCATCCTCGAACTGCGCCAGATCCTGAGCCAGGCGGTCATCCTGAAGGAAGAAGATATCTCCACCGAGCACGTGAGCATCGGCTCCTACGTTCGCGTGCGCGATGTGGACACGGGGGAAGAATGGGAGTTCCGCATGGTGAGTCCTTTCGAGGCGGACCCCGACGAAGACCGCATCTCCCACGAATCGCCTATCGGGGAAGCGCTGCTGGGTCACAGGGTAGGCGAAGTGGTCGAGGCGAATATACCGGCTGGCAAAGTCCGATACGAGATACTGGACATCCGAAAGTAGCCCATAGCCGATGGAACTGACACACGAAGAGAACGACCAGGTATTGCGGCGGCGAGAGAAACTGCAGGCTCTTCGCCAAGTGGGGATAGACCCCTTCCGCGAGGAGCGATTCGACAGAACCCATCTCGCCGCCGACATACTGAACAAGTACGACGCACTGGAAGGCAAGACAGTGCGTATCGCCGGGCGCATCGTTGCCATGCGCCTGATGGGCAAGGCGTCCTTCATGCACCTGCAGGACGGCTCCGACAAAATCCAGATTTACCTCCGCGCCGACGACCTCGGTGAGCAGCGCTACGCTGTGCTGAAGCTGCTGGACCTCGGCGACCATCTGGGAGTGCAAGGCGAGGTCTTCCGAACCCGAACGGGCGAAATCAGCGTGCACGTGCGCGACTTCACCATCCTCACCAAAGCGCTTCGCCCCATCCCCTATGGCAAAGAGAAGGGCGAGCAACACTGGTATGGCTTGCAGGATGTGGAGGCGCGATACCGGCGGCGGTATCTCGACCTGCTGATAAACCGCGAGTCGCGGCAAATCCTGCTGGGGCGGTGTCAGGTAGTGCAGGCAACGCGCCGGTTCCTCGATAACGAAGGCTTTCTGGAGGTGGAGACACCGGTACTTCAGCCCTTAGCGGGTGGTGCAGCGGCGCGTCCCTTCCTCACCCACCACAACGCGCTGGATATAGACTTCCATCTGCGCATCTCGCTCGAGCTCTACCTGAAGCGGCTCATTGTTGGTAACGTCGAGAAGGTGTACGAGATCGGGCGGGTGTTCCGCAACGAAGGCATGGACCGCCGCCACAATCCCGAGTACACTCTACTGGAGCTGTATCAGGCGTACGCCAACCTCGAAGACATGATGGACCTCGTAGAACGTTTGTTCTACCACGTGTGCCTGCAGGTACGCGGAGAGCCCTTTATCGAGTTCAACGCGCAAAAGGTGAACATGACGCCTCCATGGCGTCGCGGGCGCCTTCTCGACCTCATTGAGCATTATGCGGGCGTGAAACCCGAAGAGTTCGTCACGCTGGAGAGCGCGAAGGCAGCGATGGAGCGCAAGGGCTTGCCCACCGAAAACGAGCATACCGTCGGCGGTATCATCGAGAAGATGCTGGAACGCTTCGTCCAGCCCAATCTCGTCGAACCCACCTTCGTCACCGACTATCCGGTCGAAACCTCGCCTCTGGCGAAGAAGCACCCGCTTGACCCTCGCTTCACTCGCCGGTTCGAAGGCTACGTAGCGTGCCAGGAGGTTGCCAATGCCTTCTCGGAGCTCAACGATCCCGATGACCAGCGCGAGCGCTTCGAGGCGCAGGTGCGGATGCGCGCGGAAGGCGACGAGGAGGCGCATCCTTACGACGAGGATTTTGTCATCGCGCTGGAGTACGGAATGCCCCCCACCGGCGGACTGGGCATCGGCATGGACCGGATGGCGATGGTGATACTCGGCGCGGAGTCCATACAGGACGTCATCTTCTTCCCGCAGATGCGCCCAAAGACGCAGTGACCGCTTTCCGACAGGAATCTGCCCACACCGTATCGAAAACCCCTGAAGAACGAACTGGGTGAGGTGGAGATATGGCGGAGACGGCAGTGGCGGCACCCCCGGTGCTTCAGATGCGCGGTATCAGCAAGCAATACCCGGGCGTGCAGGCGCTGGACAACGTGGATTTCGAAGTACGCGCAGGCGAGGTGATGGCGTTCGTCGGCGAGAACGGCGCGGGCAAGTCCACCCTTATGAAAATCCTCGCCGGGGCAGAGGTGCGCGATCGGGGCGAAATCCTGCTGGACGGCAAGCCGGTGCACATCACCAACCCGCACGAGGCGATGGACCTCGGTATCCGCATCATCTATCAGGAGTTCAATCTCGTTCCTTACCTCAGTGCCGCAGAGAACATCTTTCTTGGGCGTGAACCACGCGCCAGCATTCCCGGCTTCGTGGACTTCCGCACCATGTACTCGCGCGCTCAACAGTTGATTGACGAGCTGGGCGTGCAGATCGATGTGCGCACCCCCGTGCAATACCTGTCCGTCGCACAGCAGCAGATGGTGGAGATTGCCAAAGCCATCTCCCAGAACGCGCGCGTGCTGGCGATGGACGAACCCTCCGCCACCCTAACTGAACACGAGCTGGAGAACCTGTTCCGGCTCATCCGTCGCCTGAAGGAGCAGGGCGTCGGCATCATATATATCTCGCATCGTCTGGAAGAGATATTCGAAATCGCGGACCGCGTGACCGTCCTGCGCGACGGCAAACTGGTTGGCGTGCGACGGGTGGAAGAGATCAACCGCGAAGAGATTATCCGCATGATGGTGGGTCGCGAACTCACCGAGCAGTTCCCGACCCGCCGAACACACCGCGGCGACGTGGCGCTGGAGGTGCGCGGGCTGAACCGCAAAGGCGTCCTGCACAACATCAACCTCAAAGTGCATCACGGTGAAATTGTGGGGCTGGCAGGACTGGTTGGCGCGGGGCGCACCGAGCTGGCACGCGCCATCTTCGGAGCCGACCCCATCGACAGCGGGGAGATACTGCTGGACGGCAAACCCGTGCGCATCCGCTCGCCGCAGGACGCCATCCGACTCGGCATCGGTCTCATGACCGAGGACCGCAAGGTGCTGGGGCTTATCCTCAGCATGACCGTGCGCGAGAACAACACGCTTGCCAACCTCAAAGCGCTGACCCGGCTGGGTTTCGTGCAGTTGCGCCGCGAGCGTCAGGTTGCCGAGCAGTACGTGCGCGACCTGATGATCCGAACGCCCTCCATCGAACAGGCGGTGAAGAACCTCTCCGGAGGCAACCAGCAGAAGGTGGTACTGGCGAAGTGGCTGTTCACCCGCTCGAAGGTGCTGATTTTCGATGAACCCACCCGCGGTATCGACGTAGGTGCAAAGGCGGAAATCTATCAGCTGATGAACCGCCTATCTGAAGAGGGTGTGGCTATCCTGATGATTTCCAGCGAACTGCCCGAAGTACTCGGTATGAGCGACCGCATCGTGGTGATGCATCAGGGACGTATCGCTGGCGAGCTGGCGCGCGAGGATGCCACACAGGAACGCATCATGCATCTCGCTACCGGTGGCAACTGAAGCAGCGGTTTGTCGCCCGGCTACCCTTCTTTTTTTGCAGCTAATTACTCATCAGTGCTGTCACTAGCGAAGACGCCTCCCCTTGCCAATAATCCGGTTATGGTGGAAACACCCGGTGTACACCCATGAAGACTCTCTCCTACTGGCTGGCGAAACCACCGGTTGTGACGCTGGCCGTCGTGAGCACTATCGTTTTTGTGGCGTTGGCAAGCGGGGGGCTGCTATACCGAACAGCAAGAGATGCCTTGCATCAGGAGGTACGGCAGAATTTGATGCACCTCGCTTGCGTCGCTGCACTTCACGTTGATGGCGACCGGCACCTCCACTGGAAGCCCGGTGACGAGTCTACCCCTGCCTACCAGCAAGCCATCGCTCCTCTGAGGCGAATGATACAGGCGGTGCCCGACATCAGGTACATCTACACCTGCATCCTGCAGGACGGCAGAGTGTACTTCGTGCTGGATGCAGCCGAACCCGGCGATGCTGATGGCGACGGTGTGGAAGATCGAGCAGCCATCGGGCAGGTTTACGAGGAAGCCACGCCAGAGATGCTGCAGGCGCTTCGGCAGGGCGTCAACATTGCGGAGAATCGCCTCTATACCGATATGTGGGGAAGCTATATCAGCGGTTACGCTCCCATACGCGATTTCGCCGGCAAGCTGGTCGGCATCGTCGGGGTAGACTTGCGTGCGGATAGATATGGAGACCGACTTGCACGCTTACAACACTATGTTCGAACCGTACTGTTGTTTGTTCTGCTCACGGGGGTGCTAATTGGTAGCGTGTCATGGCTATTGTCCTCGCGGAGCCATCGGGCTAATCAGCAACTGCGCCTGCATGCTCGAGCGATGGAAATGGCAGCGAACGCCATCGTGATTACAGACCGCGATGGAACCATCCGGTGGGTGAACCCAGCCTTCACCGCGATAACCGGCTATGCACCGGAGGAAGCCATCGGAAAGAATCCCCGCGTGCTGAAGTCGGGCAAGCATGACACCGCATTCTACCAGCATCTCTGGCAAACCATTCTGGCAGGTAAGGTGTGGAAAGGCGAGACTATCAACCGCCGCAAAGACGGTAACCTCTACACCGAGGAGATGGCAATCGCTCCAGTGAGCGACGAACGGGGCAATATCACCCACTTCATCGCCATCAAGCAAGACGTTACCGAGCGTAAAGAGGTGGAGAAGCAGCTGGAAATCGCCCTTCAGGAGGCGCAGTCCGCCAGCCGCGCCAAGTCCGAGTTCCTCGCCAATATGAGCCACGAAATCCGCACGCCGATGAACGGCATTTTGGGCATGGCACAGCTGCTCAGCCAGACACCCCTGAACGACGAACAGCGCGACTATGTAGACACCCTCAAAGGCAGTGCGGAGAGCTTGCTGGCTCTTCTCGGCGATATTCTGGACATCACCCAAATCGAGTCGGGCAAGATGCATCTGCACTACGCACCGTTCGACCTTCGCGCTACAGTACACCAGGTGGCACAGCTCTTCTCGGCACGTGCGAAGGAGAAGGGTTTGAGTTTGGAGACCGCTATTGCCGATACCCTGCCCCGGTATCTGCTGGGCGACGAATTGCGCATCAGGCAGATACTGTCCAACTTCGTGGGGAACGCGGTGAAGTTCACCGACGAGGGCGGTATTCGCATCGAGGTCACACCAGAGCCGCCCGCCGATATCCAATCCGAGGCTGCAGTGCGCACGGAACATGCCATCTCTGAAGCGTGCCCTGCGATGTGGGTCAAGCTGGCGGTGAGCGATACGGGCATCGGCATACCGTCCGACAAGCAGCAGGTGATTTTCGAGAGCTTCCATCAGGCAGACAACACTTCTACGCGCCGTTTCGAAGGGAGCGGACTGGGGCTGGCAATCAACCGGAGTCTTACCCAGCTGATGGGTGGAACCATCGGCGTACGGAGCGAGCTCGGAGCCGGAAGCACTTTCTGGGTCACATTGCCCCTTTTCATACCGGATATGGAACAATTGCAGGGGGTGTTGCCGAGCACGGCGCCGCATCTGGTCGTCAAATCCAGAGCCAGTGACGAGCGGCTGGCAGAGCAAGCCACACCTCTGGTGCTGCTCGTGGAAGACAACGCCGTGAACCGCAAAGTGGCGCTGAGGCTTCTACAGCGGCTGGGCTGTCGGGTGGATGTGGCAGTGGATGGCTCGGAAGCGGTGGAGAAGACCGCCCGTCAGCGTTACGATGCAGTATTGATGGACGTGCATATGCCGGTGCTGGATGGACTGGAAGCCACACGGTGCATTCGGGAACGGGAAAAAGAGACTCGCGTGCATCAGGTGATTATTGCGATGACTGCGAGCGCGACGAAGGAAGACGTGAACCGCTGCCTCGCGTCGGGCATGGACGACTACTTGAGCAAGCCAGTCAGATTGGAGGTTTTGCAACAGATGCTAGAGAAGTGGTATCAACCCTCGCAAGATGGCGAAGAACGAACCCTTCAACCCATCGATACAGACTTTCTAGCCGAGATGACCGGCGGTGATGAGACCTTTACTCAGGAGCTTTTGCAGGAGTTTGTGGAATCGGTTCCCAGCCTCATCCAGCAGGTGGAGGAATCCGTTCAGAGTGCGGATGCTGACTCTTTGGCACGTTCCGCGCACACCCTTAAGGGCAGTGCTCGCGCGGTCGGGGCGCAGGTGCTCGCTGAGATTGCCTTCAGGCTGGAACGAGCGGGCAAAGAGCAAAACCTCGCTGGCGCCCCGGACGACCTCCGCAACCTGCACGAGGAATGGCAGAGGGTAAAGCAGTTTATCCAGCAGCATTTTCTCCAGCGAGCGGCGTAGCTCGAAACCTCCTTCCGATCAGGGGACAGGCGTATAGCCTGTCCCCCGCCACGTACTTATCTCCACACCCGCACCTTGCCCTGCGCCATTGGAGAAGGATATAATGCTAACGGTAGAAACATCACGCAAGGAAAGGCGTATGAATCGGAAACTACCGGAATGGTTGACCATACGTGCCCCACGACCGGGGCAGATTCAGGAAGTGGACAACCTCATCAAAGGCTTGCACTTGCACACGGTGTGCGAAAGCGCGCGATGCCCGAACCTCACCGAGTGCTGGAGCAAGCACACCGCCACCTTCATGATACTGGGCGACATCTGCACCCGTGCCTGCGGCTTCTGCGCCATCAGAACAGGGCGTGGTGAGACTGTCGATCCGCTGGAACCGCGACGTGTGGCGCTGGCAGCGAAGCATCTTGGTCTGAAGCACGTGGTCATCACCTCCGTGGCTCGGGATGATCTGAACGACGGCGGCGCCGAGCAGTTCGCCGCGACCATCCGCGCTGTGCGTCAGGCTATCCCGGGCGCGATTGTGGAGGTGCTCACGCCCGACTTCAAAGGCATACGCTGGTGCATCAAGACGGTGGCGGACGCTGAACCGGACATCTACAATCACAACGTCGAGACTGTGGAGCGTCTGCAGGAGGTGGTGCGTCCGCAGGCAAAGTACTGGCGCTCCATCGACCTGCTGTACTACGTGAAGCGAACGAATTCCAGGATTTACACCAAGTCCGGACTGATGGTGGGATTGGGTGAGACCAGAGAGCAAGTCATCCAGACGATGCGCGACCTGCGCGACGCCGGCGTGGACTGCCTCACCATCGGACAATACTTGCGTCCCACCATGAACCACCTGCCGGTGGTGGAGTACGTGCATCCCAGCGTGTTTGCCGAGTATCGGCGCATCGGCGAGGAGATGGGGTTCCTGTTTGTGGCGTCGGCGCCGTTCGTGCGCAGTTCATACAATGCCGAAGCCTTCTCGCGCAAGGTAATGGCTCAGCGTCTGGCTCACCTCGAAGCCTTACAGGGGAGTGCTGAGGTGCGTTGACCTTTCAGCGTGGAGACCTGCCTCGCTCAGGACGGGCGCTGCGTTTCACAGCTGGACTGGTGCTCGTGGCACCGCTCATCTGGGTGTGCGTCCTTTGCGCCCTCTATCTGTGGCAAATTGCGCCGCGCTTCCGACAGCAGGCTGTGGATGCTGCCATCGGATGGGCGCAAAGCGAATGGCGCACACCAGTCCGCCTGGGTGAAGTGCTTTTGGACCTGCGGCGAGGACAGTTTCTGGCTCGTAACGTCTTCCTCGGCGATCCCCTTGCTCCCGGTAGACCGCTGGTCGCTGCCCGCGAGGTGACAGTCAGTAATCTCTATTCGCAACAGATTAATATCCAGGTGGATCAAGCCGTGGCGCATGTGGTGCGACTGCCAGATGGTCGCTGGAACTTCTCGCCTCTCCTTCCCAAACGTCGCCGCCCGCCGCCAGAGACATTCTGGAGCGTCCGTATCACCGACGGCACCCTGCACTTCATGGACCACAGGGCACAGCCTGCGCTCAGCACCACTCTCCAGCAGGTACGCGGCGAGATAAGCTCATCGGCAGGGGTCTCCACGTTCCATTTCACGCACGGACACAGCGACGTGGGCATGCACGCGACAGTGGACGGCTGGCTGCACGACGGCAAACTGCGTCTTCGTGTGGATGCCTTGGAGGTGCCGGTGGCGAAACTGCTGGCGTACACCGGAACGAAGGGTCTCGAAGCAGCTGAGGCGCGCACAACGGGCACGGTATGGGTGTACACGGATGAGCAACGGCGCATCCGTTATGCAGGCAAGGCACAGCTGTCAGCATCGCAGATACGCTGGCGGTCGGCACAGGGAACGGTCGTGCTGAACCACATTCAGGGGGAGGGTGCATTCCAGACGGGTGTCGCCACATGGCAGGGTAGCGCCAGCGCGGGCTCGGGAAGGGTTTCTGCGTCCGGCACGGTGCACTGGCAACCGAAGAATGTGCTGGACGTACGGGTGGACGGACGCAGCATCCCCCCTGCCCAACTGCGCCCGTGGGTGCGACGGCTTGCCCCGCAGGTCACGCTTTCTGCTCCGATGGATGCCCGACTGGCTGTGCAGGGGACTGTAGCCCAGCCCGTCATATCCGGCGAGGTTAGCACTGCGCGCGCTGCGATACAGAAACTGGATTTACAGAGAATTCGTGCTAAAGTTATACTGAATGCGCAGACTGTGCGAGTACCGGAAAGCGAGATACAGATTGCTGGAGGCGTCGTTCGTGGGCAGGCGGCAGCGTGGAAGGGGCAAAAAGACTGGCAGTTCGCTGCACGGTGGTCGGCGAAGGATGTCAACCTTGCCCGTTTGCGTCCCTACGTACCTGCGGACGTGCGCGGGATCGTGCGTGGAGACGGATTGGCTTATGGGTCTTTGGCGAAACCGCAGGTTGTCGCCAATGTGCATGGCAGGCGACTGGCGGGACAGCTGTGGCGGTGCGAACAGGCTCAGGCTCGCCTGCAATGGACGCCCGGCAAACTCACCATCGGCGGCGCGTTGCTGGAAGACTGGGCAGGTTCGGGATACCTGTCCGGCGAGGTGGACCTGCAACATCAGCGCATGAACCTGCGTGTTCGCGTGGATGAGGCACTTCTTGCGCCCTGGATGGAACGCCTCGCACCCAAGCTGAAGTTCGAGGGCGACCCGCCGTGGGCGTGGGTGTATGCGCGGGGTGAACTGCAGGGCACCTTCTCCAAGCCGGTCTTTCGGGGCGTGGTGGAAGCGATAGACCTGCAGTGGCAGCGATGGGCGCTGGACTACCTGGTTGCCCGAGTAGAGGCGTCACCGGAGAACCTGCTGGTGACAGGGGGGATTGTCCGTCGCCCCCCGATGGAGGTGCAATGGCAGGCGCAGCTGCGGCACCCTTTGGACGCCGAGAAGGCAGAGCTCGTGCTGGACGGCGTAGCCAGCAATGTGGACGCGCAGGAGGTGCTGACCGCTCTGCGCTCACCAGACGCCGACTCGGAACCCCTTCCCCTGGAGGCGATTGGGCGCGTGTTTTTCCACCTCTCCGGCAACCCGCGCGCCCCTGCTGCGGACGTGACGCTAAGCGCTCCTACCGCGCAGATTCGCGACTGGAGCCTTACCGGAATCACTGGCGCCTTACGCTACGAAAACGGCATGCTGACGGTCTCTGACCTCTCCGCCAAGCTTGGTGAAGGGGTTCTGCGCGCACAGGGTGACCGTGACCGCGAAGGAAGACTGGCTTTTCGCGTGGAAGGGCAGAACCTGCCGCTGTCGCAGATACAACCCTTGCTTCCGGCGGACGCCCCGCGGGAGATTACCGGTGCCGTATTCCTGCGCGCCGACGTGAAGGGTACCGAGAGTGAACCGGAGGTGCAGGCGGAGGTGGTTGCCCGGGATGCTGCTGTAGACGTGCTGGAGGTCGCCAGCGGTTATGCGCAGGTGGAGTGGCGTAACGGGCAGCTTGCCGCACGCGATGTGCACCTGGCAAGCCCGGAACTGGAGCTGGTTCTGCACGACTTTCGCCTGAACACCGACTCACGGACGCTTACAGCAGACGGTACCCTGTCGGTTAGCTCCGTTCAGGCACTTACCCAGCGCGCGACAGAGAGTCCCTGGCTGACCAGCAAGTACCCGAGGATTGGCGAGGCATTGCGCGAGGTCGGTCCGTTATCTGGCACGGCGACCGTTCCCTTCCAGCTATCAGGCGACAGCCAGAAGCCGTCGGTGGAAGCCTCGGTGTATCTGCAGGAGATGGCTGTTGACGGGCGTGCGCTGGGCACTCTTCGGGCACAGGTTCAGCGAGATACCGAAGGCACCTGGCACATTGTGGACTCCGTGATCGCAAACGGTGAACATCGCCTCACGGCTTCTGGCAGCTACAGCGCGGATGGTACCGTCAAACTCAGTGCAGAGGCTTACAACTTCGACCTTTCGTGGTTTCAGCGATGGCTGCCTCAGGCGAAGGAACTGCGCGGCAGGCTGGAGATGGCAACGCTGGAGGTGTTGGGAGCCAGTGATGCCCCCGACCTCACCCTCACCATGGCGCTGAGAGAACCGCAATATGGGGCAGTTCGCGCTGAGCGGGTAATGACGGGCAAGATTCAGGTTTCTGGTCAGAGATTAGACATATCGGAGATTGTGGTCGCACAGAGCGACGGCTCTGTACGCATCTGGGGATCATTGCCCTTCCGCTGGCAACCCGCTGGCGTTCCTGACGACGAGCCGATGGACGTTTACGCCGAGGCGCCTGCACAACCCCTGCAGTCTCTGCTGGCGTATCTTCCGGGCGCCAAGGTGAGCGAGGCAACAGGACAGTGGCAGATGAAAGCGCACCTCGCTGGCACACGAACTGCGCCGCAGCTCTCCGGCGAAATGTCGGTTCGGGCAGACTCCCTCCGCTCCGAGACCCTTCGAACGGGACTGCGCGACCTGCGGGCATCGGTGCTTCTGGAAAACCAGACCGTGCGTCTGGCGGAACTCAGCGCCGTCGGCGATACGCCGCGAGGGGGGCGTATTGTGGCTTCGGGAGCCGTCACCTTCGGAGGAACAGAGCAGGAGCAGATGGACGCTACCGTGCGCCTCGAGCGGTTCTGGCTGGACGAGCGTAATCTGTCCGGGCAGTATGGAGAGCAGATACGCACTTTCGTTGACGGCGAGCTGCGCATTACAGGCAGCGCAGAGAGTCCTCAAGTAACGGGAATGATCATCGCCAGTGGGGGAGCTCT
>CAKZNX010000361.1 GCA_937132045.1 uncultured bacterium | reverse complement strand
GGTCTGTTCAGGTGCCCGTTGCCTTCCCGAACTTCCCAGCTGCGCCACGCATCAGTAGCGCGTCTCAACATCACGCGGCGTACGGCGTCACGTTCCTCTTCCGTCAGCGCGGCATATGCCCAGTCGTAGGCGCGGGGAAGGCGGTGAAGCATCGGCTTTGCCGCCTCGCAGTTGATGACGAAGTTGGTGGGGCCATCGGGGTCCCAGCGGGCGAGGTGCATCACCCAACGCCGTGCTGCCTCCGTGTAGCGCGTCTCTTCCGTCAGCAGGAACAGAAACGCCAGCAGTTCCGCCTCCATACACGCTTTCACGGTCTGCACGCGGTTCGACCACCAGTACTGACGGGTCTGCGGGTTTCGGATGTTGCCCAGCACGGTCGGTTCGGGAGTCGGTCCATCGCGCAGCAGCTGCTCCGCCCTCTCCTGCAGTTGCGCGAAAAGGTGGCGTCCCTGCCCGCGCGCCCATGCACGCACCTGCGACACCTCCTCCGCCCGAACGAAGAGGCGAGGATGCGCTGTTCCCACCCGTGCTTTCAGCTGCGACAGAGCAGGCTGGGGGAACACCACTGCTTTCGGCGGTACGACGAACTCGCGCGTCTGGCCCCATGTCGAGGTCTCGCCGCCTCGCATTCGCACGCGATACCGCCACCAGTAACGTCCCGGGTTCAACGGTTCGTGATGGGTGTACACGCACCAGCGATGACCTTCCACCGTGACCGCATTGCCGAAGTCCCGCCTCTGCGACCATTGCACGTCGTAGGATACCGCCTCGGGCAGGTGCACCCACGTCAGCGAGGGAGGGTTGACCGCTACCGTGCTTCCGTTCTCCGGTCGGTAACCCCATTCACCGGGCAGAGCAGGGCGATCTGGTGAATGTGTGCTTCCTCGCATCGTCACGCCTCCTCACCATTCGGCAACCGAGCCGTCATCACAATGGAAGAAACCGCTTCCAGGGTCGGGCTTCGGGGCAAGCGGATGTTCTTTCAGGTAATCCTCATCCAGCTCCACGCCCAGTCCCGGCGCTTCTGGAACCGGAATGTAGCCCTCCTGCACCCGGAAGGGCGCCTTCAGGTAGCCATCGCCCAGATGCACAAACTCCTGGATGACGAAATTGGGCGAGCAGGCACCGATGTGAAGACATGCCGCCAAATTCAGCGGTCCGTAAGGGTTGTGTGGGGCGAGCGCAACGTAGTATGCCTCTGCCATCGCTGCAATGAGGCGCGTTTCAAAAACGCCTCCGCAAATGCACGGGTCGGGTTGCAGGACGTGGGCAGCGCCCTTCTCCAGCACCTCGCGGAAGCCGAAGCGCGTGAACAGGCGCTCGCCCGTGGCAATCGGGATGACGGCTTTGTGTGACACCTGCGCCAGCGCGTCCACGTTCTCGGGCAGGACCGGCTCCTCGATGAAGAACGGACGATACGGACGCAGCTCATATTCGAGCTGGATGGCTATGGCAGGGGTGGCGCGCCCGTGAAAATCCAGCAGGATGTCCACCTCGTTGCCGACCGCCTTGCGCGCTGCGGCTACCAGCTGCACCGCCCTCTCGATCACCGCCGAACCCTCCAGCGGATGCAGGGCGGGCAGGGGACAGAACTTCACCGCGGTGTAGCCCTCCTTCACCCGCTCTCGCGCCTGCTCGGCAATCTGTGACGGCTCATAACTGCCGATGTGCCGGTAGACGCGGATGCGGTCGCGCACCCTGCCGCCGAGAAGCTGATGAACAGGCACGCCCAGTCGCTTGCCCTGAATGTCCCACAGCGCCATCTCGATTCCGCTGATTGCCGCGTTCAATACAGGACCGCCGCGCCAGAAAGCGTGACGATACATACGCTCGACGAGATGAATAATCCGCGCAGGGTCCTCGCCGACAAGCACGTGCTCGTACGAGCGCACCGCCTCGGCGATGACGAAGGCTTTATCTCCCAGGCACTCCCCCCAGCCGGTCAGCCCTTCGTCGGTTGTAATCTTCACGAATAGCCAGCGCGGCTCCACCGCACAGGTGGCAATCTGTGTAATACGCATCGGTTCCCTGCCTCCCCGTTCCCGTTTTGGGATTCCACACGCCTGCTTCCTCTCCTCTTGCCCTTTGCCGGTCTTTTCTGTAGAATGTTGCTGAAAGGTTTAAGTTAGAGGAGGGATAGCATGTCGGTTTGTCATTTCCCCGAAAGCTTCTTGTGGGGAGCGGCGACGGCTTCATATCAGATAGAAGGCTCACCGCTGGCAGACGGCGCCGGACCTTCCATCTGGCATCGGTTCTCCCATACGCCCGGCACGACGGCAAACGGTGATACCGGGGATGTAGCATGTGACCATTATCGCCGGTGGCGAGAAGACGTCGCAATGATGCGTGAGCTGGGTTTGAAGGCGTACCGGTTCTCCATCAGCTGGCCCCGCGTGTTGCCCGAAGGCAAGGGCGCTGTCAATCCGGCGGGTCTGGACTTTTACGAACGTCTGGTGGACGCGCTTCTGGAGGCAGGCATCCAGCCAATGGTGACGCTGTATCACTGGGACCTGCCGGGGGCACTGCAGGACCTTGGCGGGTGGGCAAACCGCGAGATTGTGAACTGGTTTGGCGACTACGCTCAGGTGGTGGCGCATAGACTTGGCGACAGGGTGCCGTTGTGGACGACGCTCAACGAGCCCTGGGTTTTTACCATCATTGGCTATGTGTTGGGCGAGCACGCACCCGGCATGAAAGACCTGTGGGCAGGTCTAAAAGCCATGCACCATGCCCTGCTTGCGCATGGGGAGGCGGTAGCGCGCCTGCGAACCCTTCTGCCGTCCGCGGGGCAAATCGGTATTGTTTTTAACCTCTCGCCGAACCATCCCGCCAGCGATTCCGAAGAGGACAAAGCGGCAGCAGAACGTGTGCAGACAATGAACAACGCCGCCTTTGTGGAACCCGTGCTGAAGGGGCGCTATCCTGCCCTCGCCGAACGGGTTCTCGGATACGCCTGGCCCCCCGTACACTCCGGCGACATGGAGCGAATCGCTCAGCCTATCGACTTCGTGGGCGTCAATTACTACTCACGGGGCATCATCAAGCACACCGAATACGGCTATCTGCGGGCAAGGGGTGTGGCAAACGAGGGCGCGCAGTACACCGAGATGGGCTGGGAGGTTTACCCGGATGGGCTGTACGAGATACTGCAATGGGTACACTCGCAGGCTCCGCACCTCAGCCTGTACGTCACCGAAAACGGCGCTGCATTCCGCGACGAGGTTCACGACGGGTGGGTAGCCGACACGCAGAGACGGGAATATCTCCATCAGCACTTCCTGAGGGCGCATCGCGCCATTCAGAGCGGTGTGCCGCTGAAGGGCTACTTCATCTGGTCGCTGATGGACAACTTCGAGTGGGCGCACGGTTACACCAAGCGGTTCGGCATCGTGTACGTGGACTACGCCACGCAGGAGCGCATCTGGAAGGACAGCGCCCTCTGGTATCAGCAGGTGATTGCGCAGAACGGCGTTGAGGGGTGCTAAGACCGCTGTAACAGGAGGGGCGACGACTGTCGTCCCTCCCGCGCGTACTGCTTAAGCTTTCGGCGATGAGGACGCTGTCGCAGGAGCGGTTTGCGCGAAGCGATTAACGATGCCCTCCACGTAACGCGGGTTCACCTCTACCATAATGTAATCTCTGCCCAGCATCTTTGCCACATACCCTGTTGTGCCCGTGCCAGCAACCGGATCGAGCACCACGTCGCCTTCGCTGGTCGCGGTGAGGATCACGCGGCGCAGAAGTTCCACAGGCTTCTGCGTGGAGTGCAGTTTGGAGCCGTCTCCGTCCTTCAGTCTCTCCTTACCGGAACACAGCGGAAGGAGCCAGACGTTCGCTCCCACGCGCCCGATGCCGAACTGCCTGGCGTATTCCCTGTGGAAGGTGTAGCCCTTCGCACGCCGGTCTTTGACAGCCCAGATGAGGTGCTCGGTGGCGTTGGTAAAACGCACTCCCAGCCAGTTGGGCATTGGGTTGGTCTTCACCCACACCACATCGTTGAGAATCCAGTAGCCGATGTCCTGCATGATTTTGCCGACGCGGAAGATGTTGTGGTAGGTTCCGATGACCCACACGGTGGCGGAGGGCTTCATGACGCGCCTGACTTCAGTGAGAAGGCGGGTGATGAACTCATCGTATTCCTGAAAAGAGGCGAACCTGTCCCACTCGTCGTCTACCCCGTTGACAGCCGTTTTCACCTTCCACCGGTGCAGCACTTTGGGCGGAAGTTGGAGGTAGTAGGGCGGGTCGATGAAAACCAGGTCTGCGCACTCGGGCGGGAGCTTCTGGAGCACCGAAAAGGCGCTCCCGAGGATCACTCTGTTGCGGATGACCTCCAGCTGGTATTCGGCGACCTCCGCCGAGTCGGTGATAATCATATCGCTGGGGTGATGCCCTTCGGTGTGTAATCGTGCATCCTGCAGGCTGGTTCTGTTGCTCATCTTCATCCGTCCCGGTTGCGACGCGGTGAGGCATGTGCTGTTGATATGATACCACAGGAGG